>NZ_PJMS01000001.1:5487500-5787500 GCF_002846555.1 Aquimarina sp. MAR_2010_214 | reverse complement strand
GATTGTAGGTTTTTAGCTTTTTTAAGATTGGATGTAAGATGGTATTGAACTGTGGGGTGTTTAGAGGGAACAGCTTTTCATCATTTGTACCTATATGATCTTGTAGGATAGGACGTATTTCTTCTATGTATTCCTTGAGTTCTATAATTTGCCAAGGTTTTAACTCTAGTTTTCGCCATGCATTGCGTCGGGTACTTGAGATATAAATTGTTCCCCTACGTAAGTCTACATGTTCTACTTCTAAAGCTTTAAAGTTGTTACTCAATAAACCCTGGTACACTAATAACCCTACAACTATCTTATTACGTTTTGCTGTGGCTTTGTAATAAAAATTATCCTTCCATATCTTATCAGTTTCATAACTGTAAAACAGATCTTCTAATTCATCACTGGTAAGCAAGTTATGGAACACTTTTTTACGCTCTCCTCTCACCTTTAGACCCTCTGCAATATTATCTGTTCGATACCCTTGTTCTATCAGATACGTACAATAATGTTTGATTGCCCAGATATGTCTATTGATGGTTTCGGGTTTGTTGGTAGTTTTTAGGTGATTGATGTAGTTGAGTAATTGTTTGTAGGTTAAATGCTCTGGTTTGGTACGTTTGGTTTTGCACCATTGTTTGAACTTATCAATATTGTAAAGATTCGTTTTGATGGTTCGCTCACTATGTTGTAGTTCTTCTAAGTATGTGTAATAATCTTTCATAATGATTCAAGTAAGTGTGTGTATATCTGTGTAGATTTTAAAGAGCTATGCCCTAAAAACTGTTGTATGTCTTCGATCTTCATGCCTTGTTGTAATAAATGTGTTGCGATACTATGCCGTAAACAATGTGGAGTAATATGTTTCTCTCTTAAGATTTCATCATCTACAAGGGTTAGTAAATGTTGTAACCTTCTGCCCATATCCTGACCGTGCATACGATTTCCGTATTTATTGATAAATAGGGCTTCTGTAGCATGACTACCAGTATACATGGGTCGTGCTTCATAGATATAATCTTCTAGGATTCGTATGTTGTGTTTATTGATCGGTACGTAGCGTTCTTTATAATTTTTTCCTTGTCTGACAAACACACGCCCTGCATCAAAAAGGATGTCACCTATATCAAGACTTACGGCTTCTTTTCTACGTAAACCGCAACTGTATAATATAACAAGGATGGCTTTATCACGTAATCGGGTACGCTGATACTTACTGCTGTAACTGGTCACTGCAAAGAGTTGTTTGATCTCTGATTGAGTAAGGATATCTTTTATGGCACTTTCTTTCTTTTCTAGTCGAAGATGTATTTTAAAGGTTTTTGCACCATGCTTTTTTAGGTATTCCCTAAACTTTCTAAGTGCATTTTGATGTTTGTTAAGATAGGCTTTGCTTAATCCTGCGCCAGTACGTTGATTACTGCGCTGTCCTAAATATTTATAATACGCTTTTACGGTATCGATAGTGATCTGGTCTAACTGTTGGATATCATGGGTTTCTAACCAGTGGAAGAACTCCCGCATAAAGATTGGGGTATAATATACTGTCCTGTCATTATAACCTAAGATATCTAACCATTGTTCAAAATCAGACAATAGTATCTTGTAGCTATCGTTTTGTAGCTTTAATTTTTTCATACGGTATGTGTTTTTTAAAGGTTTGTGGCGAGAAGCACTTAATTAACTGACTTTCTTTATTTTAACTTCGCCACTTGGGGTATGGCGATTTGGTGGCGAACTGGCGGCATCGAGTCGATCCAGACAAGTATTTAATGCATTGTCTATCTGGGTTTTAAGATTTGTGTATTCGTCGATATCTATAATTTCAAAGCAATAGCTTTTGGTCTTAGCTTTCTTTATCCGTTTTATATAGCCTTCTTCTAGTAATTGTGTATTGTATCTGCGTAGCGTGGTTTCTTTTACTCGTAGGTTTCTTCGTATTTCAGTATTACTAAAAGTGGTTTGATTATTTTGTTTTAAATACCTTTTGAGACGTTCTAAGTGGTTTCGTACTGCTCCTGTTATGGTATCACTTTTGCGCAAGAGTACTTCGTTGATAATATCGTTTGCTTCTTGTATATCTTGGGTAGTAGTTTCTATATATTCTTCACCGGTTTGTTCATCATATTTACGCTCCCGTTGATACTGTTTGTAAAAGGTAAGGGCTTCTATAAATTGTAAATAGTGGCTATTGGTTCTCCTTGGCTTAAATACAGATTCGGGTAACTCTAGATATTCTGCATATGGATTAATGACTTTTATAGGTTTTAAGATTCTTTGTACATCTCGTAAAAATCTAGCAGATATGAACTCATCATCCTTGTTTATTTTGCCCGCGGAGGCTCTCCGCTGATAGTGCATGATTTTTTTATCTTGCTCGCTAGATTCATCGATATAAAGTAAAAAACTACGATTGCTGTTATCTTCGTAAATACTTTCTTGTGTAGTACAACCTGCAACACTTACAGGGCCTTCTACGGTTAGGTGTATTGTTTTGGTATTACCTTTTCTGTCTTTATGAACTACCGTTTTGGTAATCTTCTTTTTAGATTGTAGCTCCCGTAATGGGTAAAGTACAGATTCTGCACCGTCTAAATCCTCGATTAAGATTAACTTATGTTGTAATTCTGTTCTATTAAAATAGTAAAAGGCGTTGGCAGATAATACCGTGATTTCTATTTTATCTTCTTCGGGTATAAGTTCTGCTACTTTAGATTGTAGATGTGTTTTACCAACTCCCGAACTACCAAGACTAATACAATGTAATGGGTTTGATGTTTTACGACTGGTAAAGATTAGATACATTAATAATCGATTGGTTTCTTCCCCGATCACACCAGATTTACCGATGAGTTCATTTGTGTTTTTTAGTAAGTCTTTGTCTTTTAAAAATGCCTCTGCGGCTCGCAGCTCTTTACTGGATAATGATTTGGTTGCAGGAACTTCCTGCTCTTTATCAATCTGATCAATACGGTATTGTTCTAATGCTGCTGTTAATTCTTGTAATGTTATACGTACCACACTTGTACCAATTTCTATACGTTCTGCTACTTTTCTTACCAATCGCTCTATTGTATTATCATTATACAGATCAATACTATGTCGTAGTACATTATTATTCTCAGGTTTTTGTATGCTTAATGTAACACGCATACGTTCTAGGTTGTTGAACTTGATACCACCTAGAATATGGATTTCTAACTCTTTTGTAAAATAACTGTAGTTGTTTGGATTAGTAATATCTAACATTGTTGAAAAATATTTTAATAGTCATATTTGACTACAAATATATACAATTTGTTTATTTAAAAATATACACTTTGACTATTATTTTTAACTCTGTTATATTTTATGTTCATAATTATCTACATTTGTATAACATTTTTGATGTTTTATCTATTAATATTTACACTTATGTCATTTGGCGATAATTTAAAGAGAATACGTGCTGAGAAGGATATATCACAAGGTGATCTTGCTAAGATGATAGATGTACACGCTACACATATATCAAGATATGAGCGTAATTTAACATCACCAACCATCGATGTAGCTAAAAAGATTGCTGATGCTTTAGAAGTGTCTACAGATTCACTTATTTATGGTTCTGATGAGCAAATTGTAAATAATAAACTTAATGATGAGGAACTACTACAATTATTTCACAAAGTACAGTTATTAAATAATGAAGATATTACTAGTGTAAAAGCAATGCTTAAAGCTTTCGTATTTCAAAAAGATATACAAAAACAACTTACATAACAAAACTCATAGTTTTAATAAACTTTATATTTAACTTCTTTTATTACTATATATAATTACCATGCATTTTTAACATCAAAAATGTAGTGCTATTTCATAATAGACTACAAAACAGTTTATTACAATAATATTTTAATGCTTTTTTAAACCCTGTTTTTGACCAAATTACATTTTTGACCTTAAAAATGTAGTCTTTATATGCTGCATAAAACATAAAAAGCCACAACATTTCTACACGTTGTGACTTTCTTTACTTTATTAATGTACGCTAAGTCAGGAGACTTTACGGAACTGGGCTTTATTATAAATTTATTCTATTAGATATTTTTCCATTTTCCATTTTATAAATCCATTTATCTGCTTGATAATCTCTGATATCATCATAATTAGTTGTAATAAGGGTATCGGCAATAGAATGTAGTACTTCCCTATTATAGAATTTGTTAGCAATAGACTTTTTATCAAAGACTATTATAGGATATTTATTTTTATAAGTAAAAAATCCCTTTGGGTACGTTGCTAAAAAAACATCTTCATCCTTGTCTTCTGTAGCTCGAGGTTCTAATTCAAAAGTATGTAATTGAGGAAATAAAGTTATTGTAAATAAAGTGTCATTTTTTACCTTTTCAAAGTATATATGATAAGAAGGATGAGAAAAACCTTTTGCATAATATTTCTTCAAACCTTCTCCGTACGTTATTTCTATTGGTTTATATTCAATATACTTATCAATGACTTTAGCTAATTCTTCGTCAATCAAATTATTTTTCTCATCTTTCCTATCATTTGAATTACATCCAATAATTACTATGGGTAATACAAAACAAGATATTATATACCATTTCATATTTAAAATTTTATTTTTTGATTATTTCTCTTTCTTACTGTTGACCCAATGAGAAAATCCTCTCTTGGCAGTAATAATCTAGTGGTATTTTGAGTACTAGGAAAGTATATTAAATAAGGTTTATTTGCACCGTATCTTCTTAGAAAGTTTGTAGAAACAGATGTGTCTCCTCCTAAACTTTCATTTCTCTCACTATTTGTTAATTGATTAGGATGTGAATGAAGTAATCCCAAAGGACTCCCTATTTTTGAGTTTCGAATTCCTGGTGATAAATGTCTCTCGTGATAAGTTCCTATTTGATAGTTAGTACCTAAACCTTGATAATTAATTTTACCGACACTCCATTCTACATTTGAGTTATCTGCTGCAAACTTAAAAACTTTAAAAACATCGTTTTTATTCTTTTCATCTGTAACAGCAATACTCACGCTTCTTTCTTTAGTTATCCCATAATCATCATATTGTTCAGTAGTCATATTGTTTGCCAGATCAGAAACTATACTACTGCCATCTGATTCCTTACCTACTGTAACCGAGCCTTTACTTTCATCTTTAACCGTTTCTCCGTTTTCATTAGTTGTTGTTGCATAAAGAGTATCTGTATTGTCATCTGTTTTTTGAAGTAGAGAGATATTCCCTTGCTGATCAATTCCATAATCATCTAACAATCCACTTGGATCAATCCTTAAAATAGGATTATTTTGAACAAAATTATAAGGCGTTAACCAATTTCTTTCTTCTGCTAGTGGATCGGTAGAAGTAAACCTACCAATTGCGGGATCATATTGCCTAAAATCCATTTCATATAAGTTAAGTCCTAAATCTTCATTAAGCTCAACTCCCTGAAATTTATATGGATGTTCATTACTTCCTGTAATTAGTGAATTAGGATGATCTGCACCATATTCTATTTCTAATCCAAAAGGATAGTAATCCTGTATTTGGATAATTTCGTGAAGGTTGTCATTATCTCCATCAATATCTATGTTATTTCGCACAACATCAATTTTGCCATCATTGTCGCGGTCTTTGTAGGATAGTCTTATGTTCCCTAAGTGGTCTTTAAACTGATAGACATATTTATATCCATCAGCTTCTTTCTCTACATAACCTTCTGGGTGGTTAAAGAACTCTAATACACCATTCTTATACACATAATTACCTGTATAATCAGTTACGCAAAAAATTAAACGGTATACCCTTTTTTCATGCGGTTACCCTGCTATTAAGCAAAAAATAAGAACGTTCTGTCTATCATCTATCTGTCTGCTATGCTAAAGTAATAATTTAGAGTGTACCTACATTACAGCATTCTGTATTTGTTACTACTATTGCCAGCCGCATGATCAAAGCTATGTTACATAATCCTTATTATACCCGCACTTCCTCACGTCAGGGTCTATAACAGGGTTTATATAAAATAGCCACACACAGGCTGCTATCATTGAAGATTTTGACTTCTAACAAGCTATTTTTAGGAGAGATATTATAGTATTATACACATATAATCGTGTCGTAGACCTGATTTCAAGCGTTGTGGGGTCATTCAGTCGCCATTAAGGCTAGTATTTTAATAAAAAGCGGAAGACCTACCACATCAGCCACCGCATTCCTCTTTTTACTAAAATAGTTTTCCGCAACAGTAAGAACGATGATTATTGAAGCTGAAGAGGGCAACGGCTGTAGTTGTTGTGCTTCAGCTTCAATAATTATCATAGTCATCTGGCGATTGAAGATGCCTGCGTGGCGAACGCAGAACAAAGGCGTAGCCGAAGCGTAGTGGAGCAACCGACGCACAAAAAGGAACGTAGTGGTTTTGTGTGCCAGACGATTTTTATGTGTTCTTCTTTATCAGATATAAATTTCAACATAAAAATTGGCTAGGTTGCGACTAAGCGGCGTAGCCCATGTAGTAGCGGTTTTGCTTAATTCAACATACGCCGTTAGGCAACCTTATTGTTTTTAAGCAAAAAAGTAGCTACGAGTGATAGAGGAACAGAGCAAGGCTATTTGTTTGTAGTGGAGACTACCGACCGAAGGTGAGGAAGTTGGAGCGGTATGGAACAAGTGTTTTTTCTGCACTTGTGGAATAACAAAAAATAGCTTGCGGCGTGACGAAGGAACACCTTATTGCAGCTTATGGGCAAAGCCTTTTTCTGGCTAAGCCCATAATAATATTTCGACTGGAAGGAGTCACCTGGCTATTTATCTATGACAACAAAAAACCCGAACGTATCGGTTCGAGCCTGTTAATGATCTGTATGTATTTTTTTAGCTTTTTAATTTTTTTGTAGCTATTAAAATTTATTAAAAGCTTTTAAAGTCTGAGTGCGCTTTATCTTTTTAGCTTTTTAGTTATTTGATTATTTTTTGTAGCCGATTTTGATTTTAGGTCTAGGGTTTTCTTTTTTCTCTTGTAGTTCATCAAGATAGTCAAAGACCAGTTCTATATTTTTACTATGGTTTAGTAACTTCTTTTTGATTTCTTCGATTTCTAGTTTTACACTTAGATTATCGGTTAGCATTTCTCTCATTTTAGAGTATGCCCTCATTATTTGGATATTTACCATAATTGCGCGATCACTATGTAAAACTCCTGATAACATTGCAACTCCTTGTTCTGTAAAAACTTTTGGCATTTTACGAGTTCCACCCCAGTTTGAGGTGCCAAACTGGCTCTTCAAGTTTTCGTATTCTTCTTTGGTTAATTCAAACATAAAATCTTCTGGAAAACGTTTTATATTCCTACCTACAGCTTTATTTAAATTACCTGTCGTTACATCGTAAAGCTCTGATAAATCTCTATCTAACATTACTTTTTGATCTCTGATGATATAAATTTTACTAATTACGGCTTCTTCTGTTATTGTTATTTCCTTACTCATTTTGTGTGCTTATTTCGTTGGCAAAATTACTATTTTTAAAACTTGATATTCCAAATTGGAATATCAAGTTTATTCTTTTTTTTATAACAACTTTGATGCTTCTTTACTTTGTTGTGTTATTACTTCACGCTCTTCTGCTAGGTGACTTGCTATTAATATTTTAGATATCCAGTAGACTGCATCTTTAAATCCTCTATTGTGTTCATAGTTATCGTCTAGCTGACTTAATAAATAGAGATTTTCTAGTAGGGAGTTTTTCATATATAAGAACTCATCAGGTCGCGTTATTGGGATTTTGATACAGTTTTGTTTTGGTTTCATAAGTGTATATTTAAAGATTAGTAATTAATGTAATGGGTGGAACTGGTTGATAGCTTCGTGTAAGCTTTCCAGATTATCTTGTTTGTAGGATTCTGTAGAACTAATATGTCTATGACCTGCCATTTGCTGTACTTTTCTGATATTATACTGCCCTAACCAGTTGACAATAACACTTGCTCTGATATGAGTATTGTTAGTGACTTTTTGATTGTAGGTTTTTAGCTTTTTTAAGATTGGATGTAAGATGGTATTGAACTGTGGGGTGTTTAGAGGGAACAGCTTTTCATCATTTGTACCTATATGATCTTGTAGGATAGGACGTATTTCTTCTATGTATTCCTTGAGTTCTATAATTTGCCAAGGTTTTAACTCTAGTTTTCGCCATGCATTGCGTCGGGTACTTGAGATATAAATTGTTCCCCTACGTAAGTCTACATGTTCTACTTCTAAAGCTTTAAAGTTGTTACTCAATAAACCCTGGTACACTAATAACCCTACAACTATCTTATTACGTTTTGCTGTGGCTTTGTAATAAAAATTATCCTTCCATATCTTATCAGTTTCATAACTGTAAAACAGATCTTCTAATTCATCACTGGTAAGCAAGTTATGGAACACTTTTTTACGCTCTCCTCTCACCTTTAGACCCTCTGCAATATTATCTGTTCGATACCCTTGTTCTATCAGATACGTACAATAATGTTTGATTGCCCAGATATGTCTATTGATGGTTTCGGGTTTGTTGGTAGTTTTTAGGTGATTGATGTAGTTGAGTAATTGTTTGTAGGTTAAATGCTCTGGTTTGGTACGTTTGGTTTTGCACCATTGTTTGAACTTATCAATATTGTAAAGATTCGTTTTGATGGTTCGCTCACTATGTTGTAGTTCTTCTAAGTATGTGTAATAATCTTTCATAATGATTCAAGTAAGTGTGTGTATATCTGTGTAGATTTTAAAGAGCTATGCCCTAAAAACTGTTGTATGTCTTCGATCTTCATGCCTTGTTGTAATAAATGTGTTGCGATACTATGCCGTAAACAATGTGGAGTAATATGTTTCTCTCTTAAGATTTCATCATCTACAAGGGTTAGTAAATGTTGTAACCTTCTGCCCATATCCTGACCGTGCATACGATTTCCGTATTTATTGATAAATAGGGCTTCTGTAGCATGACTACCAGTATACATGGGTCGTGCTTCATAGATATAATCTTCTAGGATTCGTATGTTGTGTTTATTGATCGGTACGTAGCGTTCTTTATAATTTTTTCCTTGTCTGACAAACACACGCCCTGCATCAAAAAGGATGTCACCTATATCAAGACTTACGGCTTCTTTTCTACGTAAACCGCAACTGTATAATATAACAAGGATGGCTTTATCACGTAATCGGGTACGCTGATACTTACTGCTGTAACTGGTCACTGCAAAGAGTTGTTTGATCTCTGATTGAGTAAGGATATCTTTTATGGCACTTTCTTTCTTTTCTAGTCGAAGATGTATTTTAAAGGTTTTTGCACCATGCTTTTTTAGGTATTCCCTAAACTTTCTAAGTGCATTTTGATGTTTGTTAAGATAGGCTTTGCTTAATCCTGCGCCAGTACGTTGATTACTGCGCTGTCCTAAATATTTATAATACGCTTTTACGGTATCGATAGTGATCTGGTCTAACTGTTGGATATCATGGGTTTCTAACCAGTGGAAGAACTCCCGCATAAAGATTGGGGTATAATATACTGTCCTGTCATTATAACCTAAGATATCTAACCATTGTTCAAAATCAGACAATAGTATCTTGTAGCTATCGTTTTGTAGCTTTAATTTTTTCATACGGTATGTGTTTTTTAAAGGTTTGTGGCGAGAAGCACTTAATTAACTGACTTTCTTTATTTTAACTTCGCCACTTGGGGTATGGCGATTTGGTGGCGAACTGGCGGCATCGAGTCGATCCAGACAAGTATTTAATGCATTGTCTATCTGGGTTTTAAGATTTGTGTATTCGTCGATATCTATAATTTCAAAGCAATAGCTTTTGGTCTTAGCTTTCTTTATCCGTTTTATATAGCCTTCTTCTAGTAATTGTGTATTGTATCTGCGTAGCGTGGTTTCTTTTACTCGTAGGTTTCTTCGTATTTCAGTATTACTAAAAGTGGTTTGATTATTTTGTTTTAAATACCTTTTGAGACGTTCTAAGTGGTTTCGTACTGCTCCTGTTATGGTATCACTTTTGCGCAAGAGTACTTCGTTGATAATATCGTTTGCTTCTTGTATATCTTGGGTAGTAGTTTCTATATATTCTTCACCGGTTTGTTCATCATATTTACGCTCCCGTTGATACTGTTTGTAAAAGGTAAGGGCTTCTATAAATTGTAAATAGTGGCTATTGGTTCTCCTTGGCTTAAATACAGATTCGGGTAACTCTAGATATTCTGCATATGGATTAATGACTTTTATAGGTTTTAAGATTCTTTGTACATCTCGTAAAAATCTAGCAGATATGAACTCATCATCCTTGTTTATTTTGCCCGCGGAGGCTCTCCGCTGATAGTGCATGATTTTTTTATCTTGCTCGCTAGATTCATCGATATAAAGTAAAAAACTACGATTGCTGTTATCTTCGTAAATACTTTCTTGTGTAGTACAACCTGCAACACTTACAGGGCCTTCTACGGTTAGGTGTATTGTTTTGGTATTACCTTTTCTGTCTTTATGAACTACCGTTTTGGTAATCTTCTTTTTAGATTGTAGCTCCCGTAATGGGTAAAGTACAGATTCTGCACCGTCTAAATCCTCGATTAAGATTAACTTATGTTGTAATTCTGTTCTATTAAAATAGTAAAAGGCGTTGGCAGATAATACCGTGATTTCTATTTTATCTTCTTCGGGTATAAGTTCTGCTACTTTAGATTGTAGATGTGTTTTACCAACTCCCGAACTACCAAGACTAATACAATGTAATGGGTTTGATGTTTTACGACTGGTAAAGATTAGATACATTAATAATCGATTGGTTTCTTCCCCGATCACACCAGATTTACCGATGAGTTCATTTGTGTTTTTTAGTAAGTCTTTGTCTTTTAAAAATGCCTCTGCGGCTCGCAGCTCTTTACTGGATAATGATTTGGTTGCAGGAACTTCCTGCTCTTTATCAATCTGATCAATACGGTATTGTTCTAATGCTGCTGTTAATTCTTGTAATGTTATACGTACCACACTTGTACCAATTTCTATACGTTCTGCTACTTTTCTTACCAATCGCTCTATTGTATTATCATTATACAGATCAATACTATGTCGTAGTACATTATTATTCTCAGGTTTTTGTATGCTTAATGTAACACGCATACGTTCTAGGTTGTTGAACTTGATACCACCTAGAATATGGATTTCTAACTCTTTTGTAAAATAACTGTAGTTGTTTGGATTAGTAATATCTAACATTGTTGAAAAATATTTTAATAGTCATATTTGACTACAAATATATACAATTTGTTTATTTAAAAATATACACTTTGACTATTATTTTTAACTCTGTTATATTTTATGTTCATAATTATCTACATTTGTATAACATTTTTGATGTTTTATCTATTAATATTTACACTTATGTCATTTGGCGATAATTTAAAGAGAATACGTGCTGAGAAGGATATATCACAAGGTGATCTTGCTAAGATGATAGATGTACACGCTACACATATATCAAGATATGAGCGTAATTTAACATCACCAACCATCGATGTAGCTAAAAAGATTGCTGATGCTTTAGAAGTGTCTACAGATTCACTTATTTATGGTTCTGATGAGCAAATTGTAAATAATAAACTTAATGATGAGGAACTACTACAATTATTTCACAAAGTACAGTTATTAAATAATGAAGATATTACTAGTGTAAAAGCAATGCTTAAAGCTTTCGTATTTCAAAAAGATATACAAAAACAACTTACATAACAAAACTCATAGTTTTAATAAACTTTATATTTAACTTCTTTTATTACTATATATAATTACCATGCATTTTTAACATCAAAAATGTAGTGCTATTTCATAATAGACTACAAAACAGTTTATTACAATAATATTTTAATGCTTTTTTAAACCCTGTTTTTGACCAAATTACATTTTTGACCTTAAAAATGTAGTCTTTATATGCTGCATAAAACATAAAAAGCCACAACATTTCTACACGTTGTGACTTTCTTTACTTTATTAATGTACGCTAAGTCAGGAGACTTTACGGAACTGGGCTTTATTATAAATTTATTCTATTAGATATTTTTCCATTTTCCATTTTATAAATCCATTTATCTGCTTGATAATCTCTGATATCATCATAATTAGTTGTAATAAGGGTATCGGCAATAGAATGTAGTACTTCCCTATTATAGAATTTGTTAGCAATAGACTTTTTATCAAAGACTATTATAGGATATTTATTTTTATAAGTAAAAAATCCCTTTGGGTACGTTGCTAAAAAAACATCTTCATCCTTGTCTTCTGTAGCTCGAGGTTCTAATTCAAAAGTATGTAATTGAGGAAATAAAGTTATTGTAAATAAAGTGTCATTTTTTACCTTTTCAAAGTATATATGATAAGAAGGATGAGAAAAACCTTTTGCATAATATTTCTTCAAACCTTCTCCGTACGTTATTTCTATTGGTTTATATTCAATATACTTATCAATGACTTTAGCTAATTCTTCGTCAATCAAATTATTTTTCTCATCTTTCCTATCATTTGAATTACATCCAATAATTACTATGGGTAATACAAAACAAGATATTATATACCATTTCATATTTAAAATTTTATTTTTTGATTATTTCTCTTTCTTACTGTTGACCCAATGAGAAAATCCTCTCTTGGCAGTAATAATCTAGTGGTATTTTGAGTACTAGGAAAGTATATTAAATAAGGTTTATTTGCACCGTATCTTCTTAGAAAGTTTGTAGAAACAGATGTGTCTCCTCCTAAACTTTCATTTCTCTCACTATTTGTTAATTGATTAGGATGTGAATGAAGTAATCCCAAAGGACTCCCTATTTTTGAGTTTCGAATTCCTGGTGATAAATGTCTCTCGTGATAAGTTCCTATTTGATAGTTAGTACCTAAACCTTGATAATTAATTTTACCGACACTCCATTCTACATTTGAGTTATCTGCTGCAAACTTAAAAACTTTAAAAACATCGTTTTTATTCTTTTCATCTGTAACAGCAATACTCACGCTTCTTTCTTTAGTTATCCCATAATCATCATATTGTTCAGTAGTCATATTGTTTGCCAGATCAGAAACTATACTACTGCCATCTGATTCCTTACCTACTGTAACCGAGCCTTTACTTTCATCTTTAACCGTTTCTCCGTTTTCATTAGTTGTTGTTGCATAAAGAGTATCTGTATTGTCATCTGTTTTTTGAAGTAGAGAGATATTCCCTTGCTGATCAATTCCATAATCATCTAACAATCCACTTGGATCAATCCTTAAAATAGGATTATTTTGAACAAAATTATAAGGCGTTAACCAATTTCTTTCTTCTGCTAGTGGATCGGTAGAAGTAAACCTACCAATTGCGGGATCATATTGCCTAAAATCCATTTCATATAAGTTAAGTCCTAAATCTTCATTAAGCTCAACTCCCTGAAATTTATATGGATGTTCATTACTTCCTGTAATTAGTGAATTAGGATGATCTGCACCATATTCTATTTCTAATCCAAAAGGATAGTAATCCTGTATTTGGATAATTTCGTGAAGGTTGTCATTATCTCCATCAATATCTATGTTATTTCGCACAACATCAATTTTGCCATCATTGTCGCGGTCTTTGTAGGATAGTCTTATGTTCCCTAAATGGTCACCATTTACGCCCAAAAATAAATTTTGCGGTCACATTTTTCCCAGACACCTGTTAAAACTGCTAAAAAAAAGAACGTCCTACCTGTCATATATCTGTCTGCTATGCTAAAGTAATAATTTAGAGTATACCTACATTACAGCATTCTGTATTTGTTACTACTATTGCCAGCGAACGTCACCAAAGCTATCTTTACATAATCCTTATTATACCCGCACTTCCCTTTAGTCAGGGTCTATAACAGGGTTTATATAAAATAGCCGCGCACCGACTACTACACTTAAAGATTTTGACTTCTAACAAGCTATTTTTAGGAGAGATATTATAGTATTATACACATATAATCGTGTCGTAGACGTGATTCTAAGCATTGTGGGGTCATTCAATCGCCATTAAGGCTAGTATTTTAATAAAAAGCGGAAGACCTACTACATCAGCCACCGCATTCCACTTTTTCTTAAAATATTTTCCGTTTGAGTAAGATCGATTGATCTTGAAGCTGAAGTGCGCAAAGGCTGTAAGTGTAGTGCTTCAGCTTCAAGATTGATCATAGCTATCTGGCGATTGAAGATGCCTGCGTGGCGAACGCAGAAGACAAAGGCGTAGCCAAAGCGTAGTGGAGCAACCGACACACAAAAAGGAACGTAGTGGTTTTGTGTGCCAGACGATTTTTATGTGTTCTTCTTTATCAGATATTAACTTCCACATAAATAATCGGCTAGGTTGCGACTAAGCGGCGTAGCCCATGAAGTAGCGGTTTTGCTTAATTTAGTATTTAGCGATAGCGTACCTTATTGTTTTTAAGCAAAAAAGTAGCTACGGGTGATGGAGGAAGGAGTCCCGCGAAGACCAGTAATAATTGCTGACGACCGAAGGCGAGGAAGTGATTATGGTGCGATAGCAACTGGCGAAGCAGGGAACGAGTGACGAAGGAACACCTTATAACAGCTTATGGGCAAAGACTTTTTTGTCTGCGCCCATAATAATATGCCGACCGTAGGGAGTCACTTGATTATTATACTACTCGTAAGATAAAAGTAAGATTTGTGATAACCAATAAATACTATCTTCATGGTTTTTTTCTGATATGGCTAATTGATGTATTGCTGCGGCTAAGGAACTTTGTAAATAATTTAATTCCTCTTTGTCGGTAATGATAAGTTCTATTTTCATAAGGATGGGTTTTGTAATTTAATGTATTGGATGGAACTGGTTGATTGCTTCGTGCAAGCTTTCCAGATTGTTTTGTTTATAGGATTCTGTAGAACCGATGTGTTTATGTCCTGCCAGATATTGAACTTTACGGATATTGTATTGGCCTAACCAATTACAGATTACAGAGGCTCGTAATTGATTTACATTAATGACTTTATGATTGATCTTTTTTAATCTTTTTAAGATTCCTATTCGTAGCATATCATTAAAGCACTTTTGTGGGATTAATAATTCTTGATTGTGCAGATCGTTGTTTTTGGCTATTTGTGGTCGGATTTGGTCTAGATATTCGATAAAATCAATGATTTGCCAAGGTTTTAATTCTATTTCTCTGGCATTGCTCCTACGGGTTGCAGGAACATAGATTTTACCTTTTTTTAATTGTACATCTTCTAAGTTTAGGCTTTTTAGATGGGTAGCATTTAAACCTTGATATACGATTAGCCCAACAATAATTTTATTACGTTTTGCTGCATATTTAGCAAAGCCGTTAGCGTTCCTGTTAAACTTCTCGGTTTCATAACTGTAGTATAGATCTTCTAGTTCGTCTGGCTCTAAAAGATTGTGCAACATCTTTTTTACAGTACCTTTTACAGATACATCTTCTAATGGGTTTTCGCTTCGCTCTGCTCGCTCTATCAGGTAATCAAAGTAATTTCTAATCGTTACCAGGTGATTATTGATTGTTTGGGGTTTGATCTTTTTTTGTTGTAGGTATTTGATGTATTTCATACAGGTTTTATAATCGATCTCGCTTGCTGTAACCCTTCGCTTTTTAAGCCATCCCGTAAATTCTGTAATACGTTTTAGATAATGTACTATTGTGGTCTTACTATAATTTTCTTGGTGTAAATACTCTCGATATTCCATTAGTTTTCTTTTAAAATATGTGTATAGATTTGTGTTGATTCCAGACTGCTATGTCCTAAAAACTGTTGTATATCCTCGATCTTCATGCCTGCTTGTAAAAAGTGGGTAGCAATACTGTGACGTAAGGCGTGTGGCGTAATATTTCTTTCGAGTAGTATCCTATCTTCTGTAGCTTTTATAATCTGTTTTAAATCGTTTTCTAAAGTAGCTCCACTCATTTTGATACTATGTTCGGTAATAAAAACATAGTTGCTCTCACTTGACTTTTTAAAGTTCATCCGTGTATCGTACACATAATCTTCTAGTATTTGTAGGTTGTATAAATTGATGGGTATAAAGCGTTCTTTATAGTTTTTACCTTTTCTGACGTAGATTCGTTCTTTATCAAAAAGGATATCTGATATTTCTATGTTCAACACTTCATTTCTTCGCATACCACAACTGTACAAACAGACTAATACTGCTTTTTGTCTTGCCCTAAATCTTGGTAATGGATTGCTGTAATTCGTTGCCATAAACAAGTCTTTGATTTCTTCTTGCGATACTATATTTAGCTTTTCTGCTATAGTTTCCTTTTCCCTTTTGATGGGTAGATTAAAGGGTTTTGCATTGTGCTTTTTTAAGTATTCCCTAAACTTGTGTAAGGATTGCAGGTGATTATTAAGATAGATATTGCTTAGTCCGCCACCTCTTGTCTTATTGGGTCGTTGTTTTAAATGGTTGTAGTAATTCCTGATATGATGATCTTGTATATAATCAATATGAGTAATATCGTTTTGTTCTAACCAGTAGAAGAACTCACAGAGTTGTGCAGGATAGTTCTTTTGCATCGCATCACTATAACCCAATATGTCCAACCATTCGCTAAAATTGGTCAATAGAGTTCTATAGCCAGCATTTTGTAGCTTACTTTTTTTCATAGGGTATGTGTTTTTTGTGATTTTGTAGCGAGTAGCAGTTAATTAACTGGCTTTCTTACTTTTGGATTCGCAACTAGGTGACTTGCGGGTTGGTTGCGGGGTTGCGAGTTCTATCTGTAGTATGCAACTCTTTAAAGCATTGTCAATATTGGATTTGAGCCAATCATACTCCTTCATATCGGTGATTTCAAAACAATAACTTTTAGTCTTTTTATGCCTCATTCTTTTTATATACCCTTCTTCCTGTAGTTGTTTGTGATAGCCTCGTAATGTACTTTCTTTAAGATGTAGCTGCTTTCGGATTTCGGCATTAGTAAATGTTGTCTGGTTATTTTCTTTTAAATAAGTTTTAAGCTTTTCTAAATGATTTCTGGCTGCTCCTGTGATGGTATCACTTTTATGTAATAATACTTCTTTGATCAGTTCGTTAGCTTGTTCTATATCTTGGATTGTGGTTTCTATATATTCTTCCCCCGTTTCCTCGTCATATTTTTTCTGCCTCTGCCACTGGCAGTAAAAGGTAACGGCTTCTATAAATTGTAAATAATGGCTGTTGGTTCTTCTTGGTTTAAAAACTGAGGATGGTAAACTCAAGTATTCTGCATACGGATTACGAACTGATACCGAGTTTAAGGTTCTTTGTACATCACGTAAAAATCTGGCTGCTGTACATTCTTCTTTTACATTTCGTTTGCCTGCACTTAACAACCGCTGGTAATCCATAATCTTTTTATCTTGTTCTTCCGATTCGTCGATATAGAGTAAAAAACTCCTGTTGCTGTTGTCTTCGTAGATACTTTCTTGTGTAGTACAACCTGCAATACTTACAGGACCTTCTACGACTAAATGGATTGTCTTGCTCTCGCCACGCGAGTCTTTATGGACTACCGTTTTGGTAATTCGTTTTTTAGATTGTAATTCACGTAGTGGATAAAGTACTGATTCTGCACCATCTAAATCCTCGATTAAAATCAATTTGTATTGTAATTCTGTTCTATTAAAATAGTAAAACGCATTAGCTGATAATACAGTGATTTCTATTTTATCTTCATCGGGGATCAGTTCTGCTACTTTAGATTGCAAGTGTGTTTTACCAACTCCCGAACTACCAAGACTGATACAATGCAATGGATTATTAGTTTTTCTACTCGTAAAAATTAAGTACATTAACAATCGGTTGGTTTCTTCTCCGATTACTCCAGATTTACCAATCAGTTCATTTGTCTTTTTAAGCAGATCTTTAGATTTCAAAAACTTTACAGCTGCTTGTTCTTCTTTCTCACTAAGTTCTTTTACCTGTATTTCGTTTGCTTTATTGGCTGCCTCCAGTTCATCAATTCTATAGTGTTCTAGTGCTGATGTGAGTTCTTGCAAGGTTTTACGGGCAATACTCGTACCGATTTCGATACGTTCGGCAATCTTTCGTACAAATTTCTCTACCATGTTATCATTGTATAAATCGATACTGTGACGTAATACATTAATGCTTTTTGGTTTCTGTACGCTCATAGTGACTCGCATACGGTCTAAATTATTGAGTTTGATCCCACCTAAGATGTGGATTTCTAAGTGTTTTGTGATGTAGCTGTAGTTGTGTGGATTGTGTGTTTTTAGCATTGTTTAAAAATATTTAATTGTCAAGGGTTCTTGACAAATGTACAATATTCTTTTCAATCTAATGTCAATCAATCATTTCTTATGTCAAAATATTTTGACTAAATTTGCCTATAATCGTTACAAACACTTGATTTTAGATAACTATGTTGGACATTGGAAGTAAGATTATCAGTTTAAGAAAGAAGCATAGCTTATCACAAAGTGACTTAGCTAAAAAAGTTGATGTTTCTAGAACTATTATTGGTAATTATGAACGTAATGAAAATGCACCTTCTGTAGATATACTCCTTAAAATAGCTAAAGTATTCGATGTATCTGTTGATTATATTATTGGTGAAGGTCAATTATCTACTTATGACAAAGAAGTTCTAAAACGTATTGAAGATATTGAGCAACTTGACCAAGACACTAAAAGTAAGCTCTTCTTTTTAATTGATAATGTGATACAGAACTATAAAACTAAACAAGCTTTCTCTTAACCGCATAAAAAAACCAGCTACATCAATGTAACTGGTTCTTAGCATTTATTTTAACCACTCTTACCGCTTACATACCCAGCACAGAAAACATTTCCGCGCTATTATATTCATTATTTACTGTTTTAATGATTCTGCTAATAGAGGTAAAACTTCGTTCAGCTTTTTATTACTATAGATTTTATTTCCTCCATATTCAAGACCTGCCCATAAATATGATTCAATAGATTTTTTTTGCTCCGTTGAAACATTTTCCAAGGCTTTTAAATATTCTTGCTCGCCAATCTTTTCTATTAAACGAATTAAAACATAACCATGATCATATCCTGCTGCATCAGAAACTTCAATAGTTGAAATTTTAATTATTGCTTCTTTATCTAACTCAATTGCTTTATTTAGTATATCACAATATGAATCATTTATTTGTCTATTTAGAAGTTCTGATATTACTATTCCTTGAATTTCATTACAATTATTACAACTAGTAATCATTGTACAAATGACTATAATCATTACCAAAAAACTACATTTTCGCATTTTAGTTACTCTTTTTTTGTTTCGGTTTTGGGTTCTGTCCTGATACTGTAATAGTCCCATAAACTGTTAATCTAGAAAGAGGATTTACAGACTGCCTTCCTCTTCTATCATTAACTGTTGTTGTTTCCGTAGTTTGTATTATTTGATTTAGAACATTCCACTCTTTTTGCTTTTTGTTATATTCGGGTCCTCTACAGATAGTTACGCATCCCCAACTCATACCTCCTAAATGTAATCTAAATCCATCTCTAAGTTTTCCCTTAGAATTTTTCTCAGTTGGATCATCATAACGATCATTGTATCGATTTCCATCAGTCTTTGAATCTATTCGATACCAATCAGGATGCTTATCATCTGATTTATTATCTACTAAATCGTATTCTCCATTAGGTATTTCTTTTTCGTTTTCTGAACCTCCATATTCTATTTCTCCATCACCATCTCTATCGTTTCCACCAGAAAAAACATTGTGAATTACAAGTATTTGATTATACTTTTCTTCACCTTCTTCAAAAGAAGTTTTATACTCTTCCGCACTTACGGCCTTAGTTTCTAAATTATCATCCCACTTATCATCATCATATATGTATAACCTGTTTTTAGTCTTGTTAAAATGGATTATTACTTCTTGTCCATCAGGGTCAACAAAGAATATAGGATTATTCATAGTGTAGTTATATGGACTTAAGGAAAGGTACTGTTCTGCAAGTGGATCAATATTCATCCAACGACCAAGCGAAGCATCATAATTTCTAGCACCGAAGTCGTGCCAATCAAGTCCTAGTCCATCTTGTTCTTCTTTCCCACCAAATCCATAGTTATGTTTCCTACCATTTACAGCGAAGTTGTATCCTTTATGTTGTAGACCAAAAGGATAATAATGTTTCTCCTCTACAATCTCGCTTTGGGTGATTTTACCGTCTTTGTTACTGTCTTTGTAGGAGAGTCGGATATTCCCTAAGTGGTCTTTAAACTGATAGACATATTTATATCCATCAGCTTCTTTCTCTACATAACCTTCTGGGTGGTTAAAGAACTCTAATACACCATTCTTATACACATAATTACCAGCATACTCTGTTGTCATAGAACTTCCCTCTGTTGCAATCTTTTTTAATTTTACACCAGTGGCATCGTAAATATAAGTAATATCTCCGGTATGATCTGCATTATTTACAGTTACGGTTTTAGGTAGATTTAAATGATTGTAAGTAATCCCCGTAATCCCCTTGTTTTGATCTTTGATCATGTTACCATTAGCATCATAGACAAAGTCATTATCAGTATTAGTACCATCTTTAAACCCATAGGTTTTATTACCGGTATCGGTTACTTTTTGTAGCTTATTACCACTGTCATACTCGTATCCCAATATATCCATACCCGTAAATGTGCTTGAGTTCTGGAAACCACTGCGAGTTAGACTCATAATATTACCCACCTTATCATAGGTAACATCACTTAAGCTGTAATTGTTGTCTTTACTACTCCCACTTGTGATTCGGTTTAAAGCATCGTACTCATATTTGTAATATCGCTCTACATTATCATTGGCAGTTTTCCACTTTGTTTCTGCAATATTACCATTAAACAATGCCTTAGCCCCGTGTTGTGGGGTATTGTAATTGATCCCAAAAGCAAACAATTTGTTTCCAAGAGCTACATTAGGATCATTAATCTTAGTCAGCCAACCTCGTACATTATAGGTGTAATCTACCTCTTGCAATCCTCCTCCTGTAGTCTTAGATTTCAATTGTCCTAAATTATCATAAGTATTAGCCACAATTACCTCTGGGGTTTGGGTATTGATCTTTTGAGCTTGCTCTTTTAGTCTACCCATATGATCATAAGTAAATGTATCTATCGTTACAATTGCAGCGTTGCTGTCTTTGGTATGGCTGGTTTTGATTTCTTCTACTTTACCTACAAAATCAAGCTTGCTCTCTATAATATCAGTAGTGTTGAGATATTCATTTTTACTGGCTATATAAATCGGTCTTGCTTTTTTATCATAATAGGTAACTGTAGTTGTCCAATATGAGGTATCTAGTATTTTTACTAAACTTCCGGTTGCCAATGTTTTGGTTTGATCTGAAACTGCTTCATTATAAATAGTATTCGGTTTTATAAAAGCTTGCTGTGGAGTAGCTCCTAAAAACGCATAATCATCATAGTAAGTAATACTTAACACCTCACCTGCAAGTGCTTTTGGATAACCACCATCAGTATAGTGCATATCTACTCCTCCGATGCTAACCTTAGCTCCTCTGGTTACCCATAGCTCCTCTGCATATGCATTTGCTTCGGTTTGTAGTTGTTTACGGTTTTTTTCTGTGATACTGATTTTACCGGTGTAGGCTACTCTTCCAAAAGCATCGTATTTGGTAAAGAGCCAGGTATTGTCTGCTTTTAGGTTTGCATCCTGAGTTAAGATCGGTTGATCTAGCTGGTTGTATACAATAGACTCCCAATCCTTACCGGGGATCTTCTTTTCAATCAATCGATTGCGGTAATCATATGTGTACTGATAACATAATTCGGCAAGTTCAATATCAGAAATACCATCAGCAGTAGTTGCTTTAGGTGGAATCACATAAGTAAGATTCCCAAAATCATCATACACATAATACGTGTCATGTGCCTCGACTATGCTCGGTGCCCCTGTTGCTGAGCTTGTCGAAGCATAGGTTCTTTTTAAGACCACTCTGCCTTGTTTGTCTTTATACTCTCGAGAGGTATGTAGATTCCCATCTGTCGGGATCCAGTTTTCATCTTTGGTGATGGTGACATACAACTGATTTAGAGCATAAAAACCATCCTTTACCAAACTAGGTGCTTCTGTATTTGTTGGGTCTGTAAAGTTTACTTTAAAGTATATTACATCATCGGTTATATTAGTATCCCAATCAAATTTGATAGTATGATTATCAGTTTCAGAATTGTTATTAGTATTAAAAATTTTAGCACTAAAATTACTACCTGATTGTATCCAGGTACCAGCTGCTAATGTTATAGAGGATGAAGCAAGTAGATTTCTATCTGATTCAGAACTAGTAGCATTTACCGTATGATTAATAACAATATCAACGGGTAAATTACTAGGAACAACGGGAGTATTGTCGACAGAACTGGCTTTCCAGTCATTTCCTGGTGCTGCCTGTTCTTGTACTCTGTTTAATGGTGAAGCTTCTAATACTTTTTCTGAATATGGATTTAAGGTATTCTCGTATTTGTTGGTATCATAAAAAGCATATGTTTCAAGTGTGGCATTACTATAAAATCCACCATTTTTAGTTCCCGAGGTTGCGTAGGGTAAGTATTCTTTTCTTTGTCTCCCTTGTATATCATATTCAACACGAGTAACAATATCATTTTTATTAAGGTTTTCACCTCCTTTAATGGTGATTTGTTGAGTTAACCTACCTCTATCATCAAAATAATTTACGGTTTCGATTAGTTGGTCTCTATTCGTACTCGATGTTATAACGCTTAAAGGTTTTTGAGGTAAAATGGTATGTATATAATTCTTATTTGTAAATCCATCTACAACAGTAGAAATACATCCAGAGTTGGGTCCTCCCTGTGTTGGGCATGAATCAAGTGCGTTGTCAACATAGCCATCAGGTTGATCACACGAATTCATCTTTTTGTTAGGGTCCCCAAAACCATCTTTATCTTTATCTTCATACCATATTGTAGAGGGAGTAATGTTAGGGTCATTATCATTACAGTCCGAAAGATTGGCAACATAACCAAGTGGTTTAGTACAATGTTTTACTTTTACAAACCTATTTCCGAAACCATCTCCATCCTTATCCCTATAAAAAAAATAACCATCTAAAATAAGAGGATCACCGTCATTACAATCAAGAGCATTTTCTACATAAAGTTCGTTTAGAACAGTTTCACCGGTAACTAAATCTAAATTAAATAATCCCGGGTAATCACAAGAAATTCTTTTATTTGGATCTCCAAAAGAATCTTTATCATTATCTTCATAATAATATTTAAGAGTTATTTCTGGGTTATCATCATCGCAATCGCCTTTTTCCAATGAATATCCATCAGGAGGGGTATCACAATTAAACATCCCTAAGCTTGTACCATAACCATCCCTATCTCTATCAACATAAACTGCAATTTTTTCCCCTTCAGAACAAACTAATTTTAACGGGGCATCAATAATTTGCGCGTTAGTATCATCATAATCATAGTTATTTGTCGAATACCCGGTTGGAAGAGGATCACATGTACTTAATTTTTGATTATTTTTCCGACTTCCATAACCATCTCCATCTGCATCTAAATAATATGTATTGACATTTTTGATATCAAAATTCAGATCATTACAGTCTAAACCATTAGCTACAAATGATCCTTCTGGTCTTAAGCATTGATATATAGGAGTAAAATTAATATCTCCATAACCATCTCGATCAGCATCTATATACCATTGTGTTCCAATATTGGCATCTGGATCGTTATCATCACAATCATTATCAGATGTAGATAGACCTTTTCCTTTTTCGGTACCTTCTAATTGTTTACAAGAATAAAGAATTACAGGACCTGCTCCTATTCCATCTAAATCTTGATCCAAATAATATCGAATCTGTTGGGAAGAAGGGCAATCAGGGTCTGGATCTGGATCAATTACTTGTGCATTAACCCCCCAAGAGAATAGTACAACCAAGAATAACATGTAGATTTTCATGCTTATAAATTTTTGAAATTATAATTGTATTGTGACAAGATATATGAATCGTGGTCTTTAGCCTCTTTTAGCCTTCCTAATCCATCATAAGTGTAGTACGAGGTATAACCTTTATTATCTGTTATACTGGTTACTCCTATAAAAGGATCATGTGTATATGTGGTAATCATAGCATTAGGAAATAAAGAACGTAACGTATTTAAATTTGTGCGAAGCGATTCTTCTGTACAAGTATTCTCATTACAACTATCAACATCTGAATTTGAGAGGTTTTGCAATTGTTCGATAATATTAGAGGGGATATCAGCATAAGTTATATTTTCTAGCTTAGCTATTGGTAAACTATTTTGGTATCCCCAAATAAAGCTGATAGGTGTACCTTTTAGTTGAATAGTACTGGTAAGGTTTCCATAATCATCATAACTTTTGTTAGTAGTACGTATCTGCAAACCAGCAGCCCCTTTTGATGAATAAAATTGATGTGGCAAAATCTTTTGGCCAAAATTTTTATATGTGACCCGCTGTGTTTGTAACAATGATTCAGGTTGTTCTCCTATTTTTTTAAAAGATTTTTCCATGACAGGAACACCTATACGATTTGCATTTTTAAGAGCAATATTCATTGCGTTATCATTTGCATCTATCCCATCAAATCTATCGGTTTGAAAAGGATAAAATTTTCTGTTGACTAAAAGTTTAGTATCCTTACTACTTGATGTTATCACTTCATTAACAAAAGGAAAACTGGAATCATAGATAAATTTAGTGTCTGTACTAATTTTTTTATCACGTAAAAATTGTGTGTCTAATACTTTTGTATTCAAATTACGTTCTGAATGTAGTGTAGTAGTAAAAAGAAAAGAATAATCTTCTCCCGGACTAACACCACTAAGCATCTGTGATTTATACACTTTAGTTACTCGTTTCATTGTTTCTGTAACCTTATACTCATATGTCATCTGCTTTTTTGATAAAAGTTTATTATCATTATCATATTGGCTGATGGTTTTTATTTTTCCTAGTAGTATATCTTTATTGTTAAAATATTGAAAAAACGTGCCATTTTCGTATGCATATCTAATTTCTATTTCGGCATTTGCACCTAGATAAGAAGCATTAAAAGCAGGTTCTTCTATAGGAAATTCCTTTGGCGAAGTAAACGTTTGTATCTCATATCCATTATTATTCTCCTCAATTATTATTTTAGAATATCCTATGGCAGAGCCATTAGTTAGTTGAATATTAGTTTGTGGTGAGGAAAAGATATTCAGTTTTATATTACCTTGTTGTATAGCTGTTGCAATTTTTTGATTTACTTCCTTTTTAATGTTATATGCATTGTCATAAGCTTTAGGAATTCCATATAAGGGTAAATTATTTAAATATCCAGATGATTTACCTGTAGCATCTATATAATGATATCGTTTCATTTGAGTTTGCCCCAACTCATCTTTTATTTGCTGTTTTTTTATTCGCAACCCTCCTCCAGTCACTTCTAAGCCATCTTCAGTAATAAATTTATTTAATTCATAAAAATATTCTTGAGTAGCTCCTGTTGGAGTAATAACTTTTTCTAAAATACCTGCTTTTGAGTATGTTTTAGACGAAGCCAAAGATATTATCCCTCCCGTCATATAGGTGTCAGAATAAATTTTGATAGGAGATATCGATAACCGTTTTTTATAAGGAGAAAAATATAGAATAGGTGACGGAATTAATTCACTTTCTTTTCCTTCTATAATGCTTTTTCCAAAAAAATTTGATGGTACTTGATTATTTGCATATCCTAAAAAATCTACATAATGACTTCCTCGTTCAGGTAATTTTGTATTATTATATGTAAATTGATATGGAGGTAATTTCTCATTATTTCTGCCATAAACCTGTATTTTTTCTAATTTTAGATTTTTACAGGTAGGTGCCGAACATGCATTATTAGAAATAAAATAATTCTGCTCAAGTCTAACTTCTTTGATGATTTTATTATGAATATCTCTTACTACAATACTAGTCAGTGCATAATCGCCAATTACATCTTCTCTTGATTTAGTATAGAAAAACTCTACGTTACCTGTTCTATACATAATTTTTTTAAGCCGGTTTAATTGAGGATATTTTATTTCTGTCGACATCAAACTTTGAGGACTAAAAGTTTGATTTGTGCTTAAAAAATAACTTGATCTTTTTTTGAATTCTGATTGAGACACTTGATATTTTTCATAAATAAATTCAACTTTATTACCTTCTGTATCTTCTATACTACTAAGATTATATGAAGAAATCTCCTGTGAAGTTAATCGTACATCATCACCTGCATTTGGGACATTATCAATCATGTTTCTTTGTACATACTGTATAACATCTAGGTCATTAAATTTATATTTAACACCTTGCACGTTGGTGATGTCAATACTATTTACACAAGTTAATCTTCTTGCAGGTCCCCCATCATAAGTATAATTGATACCAGGAAACATAGGCATACTAAATTCTGGGAAGAAATTGATTATCCCACTTTTTCCAATATACGTGGTTATTATATTTCCTTGTTTTTCTAATTCCATAATACTTCGATTAAGACGATGTGTAAACTTAGAACTAAGTCCCGGAGCATTAGCTATAAATAGATCAGGGAACTCATCTCTTTTTATAGAAGATTTATTGATTATATCTGCTACAGAGTAAGACTTATCAGAGCAGTTTGAAGACATATCTAGATAATCTTTTGTAGAAAAAGGAACGGATTGTAACAACCAACCTAACCTTTTTAAAATATTATTATTGGTATTTGGATTACATAAATCTGTATATTTTACCAATTCATTAGCTCCTGCTTTATAAGGTTGTATAAAAGAAGCAGAAAAATCTTCTGTCCCCTTAATTATTTTAATGATACTACCTCCTGCGTTTAAAGACCAATTCTTACCAATATTAGAGCTCGTTTCATTTGGTTTGACTCCTGTAGACAAATAATCGATAGATATAGGAATATTGATTTTACCTAATTGAATATTAAATACTGGAATGCTAATATTAGCAGCACCAGTATAACTATTTACATTGGATAAATTTACGGTCTGAAAAGCACTTACATTTGGAGGTGTTATTTTTGGAACAAAATGATTTGTAAGAAGATCATTTTGTGCTAATACGCTAAAACTAATAGATAGCGATGCTATTACCAGAAAACACAATCGTTTCATATATTTTAAGATTTTGAAATAAATATTGTTTTTTTATCATTTACGAATACACTACACAGCTTCATCTTATGATCCAAAATGAACTCTTATTTTTTTGAAATGCTAAAACTACATCAAAAATTCATGATTAACCGATAAAAAAAACAAATTACTAATTATAAAAGAATGATTATAAATATTGAATTTTATGAGTGTGAGGTATCATAAAATAGAACAAATTTGTTTTCATCTAAATAGTAAATTTAGTCCATTCTTTGTACAAAGATAATCGGTGCCAGTTTCATTTTTCGGGACTGGGTTTATAGGAGTTGTTAAAAAAATGTTAAATAGGAAGCTGTGTCTAAAACCTAAAGTTTTGGTATATGAACTATCGTTAAGAATATGTATAGAAATTAAAGTAGCTGCAATGAAACTACAAGGGATTACTAGTTTAATGAGATAGCAATAGGAGAGCATTTATTCTAGACTGAAAATTCCCAAAAAAATCATTATATTTTAGTTGTATTTCAGCATTAAAAAGAGCGTATCTGTCAAGCTTCTTTTCTTGCATTTTCAAGCCTCATAACGAAGTTCTGATACATAATTCGGGCAATGTCGTTAAATTAAAGAAAAATACTATCTCTATGTCATACTGAGCCTGTCGAAGTGCAATTAAAAACATCGGCTTTGTTGGTCTTCGACAGGCTACCATTGATGTTTGTATTAATGAGTTGTATATAAGGTGTTTTAGGTGTCGTAAAAAATTAAACCAATTAGCTTTGATTTAACTTCCTATTCATTTTCTTTGCTCGCCCGGCAGCAAAGAAAACCAAAAGAAAAGGCGCTTTTTCAAGGTATTTTTTGGCTTGACCAAAAACCAGATTTGGTTTGCTAAAATTTTCCCAAGGCTTCAAGATTTTTTAACGCAAAACAAATCTTATACTGGTGAAAAAGATTTTCAAAGCTCCGCTTTGGAACGTCAGTTCATTCATTGGATAAAACCTTTATTGACTGATTCAGACTGACAATGCAAAAACTTAACTTAACGATATTGATAATTCGGGATAAATAAATAGCGAGGACAATCATGACATCATCCTCGCTATTACCCAAATCCTGAACTTAACCTAATCTTTATTGTATTAAAAAACTACCTTTATATTTTTGTTTGTTATCACCTCTTAAGATGTAATAATATACACCTGGGATAAGGCTTTTGGTTTCAAAAGTTATAGTGTTATTCTGTAATGCCATACGTTCCTGTCGCACTGTTCTTCCTATCATATCGATGACTACTATTTCTAATGCTTTATGGTTTCCTGGTACTCGAATTGTAGTTTTGTTTTTAAAAGGATTAGGATAATTAGAAAGCGTAGTCACTGTGATTTGTTCATCTGTTTCTACTTGTGTGATTTCATCATCATTATCTCCTTGGTCTTCTTCTACTGCTACAGAGGTTTCGGGATCTATTGTTGTTGTACTGGTGAATGCCAAATCCGATACTTCTAAATGAAATGGAGTAAAGTTTTGATAATCCCCCTGTACAGAAAACACAATACTTCTTACTTTTTTGAAGGTTTCGTTTTCTTTATTGCCATTTGTGAAATCAGAAAATGAAATGGTATGTGTAGTCTTTTCATCGGTAGCAGGAATTCTATATCTAAGTCTGTTATTCCAGTTTGTAAGATCTTCGGTTACTAATATTACTTCGATATCTCTATCATTATACATTTCAAACTGTAGAGCATCATAGTTAGATACAGGTAGTGTTAATTCGCCTGCTAATATATTTCTAAAAAGATTTAGTGTTTCTTTTACTTCACCATATACTAATGCATTTCGTTCTATAGTATATTCATTTTTCTGTGCTGTTACATCATGTTTTGTGACTTCAAAATTCTCGATCACTACTCCTTGTTCCTGGTAATCGATACCCCAAGGACCATCTGCTAGATACAATGCATCTAATTGTGTAGAGTTTTCTCCTTTGATAGAGAATCCGATATCAAATAGATATCCTGTTTCTATAGTGATTTGCTCATTGTATGCCCCAGATAATGCTACTGTTTCAATCATATTGTGTTCTTTTGATTGTTCAGTCGTTCTAATGTTACCATTAAAGGTCATATGAGTAGCGCCTAATTTATTGATAATATTAAGAGTTAGTTTTCCATTTGAGTATGCTCCTTTTTCTACGAATACGGTAGGCACTCTATGACTCATTTTATGACTACGCATAGGTTTATCGGTTGTAAATGAATCCAAGATGTGATTCGCAATATTTGCTACTTGCGGTACTGATCCACCCCATACCTGGAAATTTATATAATCTCCATCAGGATAGTTGCCAATATTCCATAAGCTATAGATTTCATTTTCAGATTCACCTTTCTTAACCGAAAAGGTTAGTGCATATTCAATTTGACCTGTAGCTCTTTCTATTCTGGTACTTACAAGCGTATGATTTTTAATAGTTACTGTTCTTACATCTAATAATTTAGAGCCATTTAATCGGTCACATATTGTTTTTGAATGATCATAAATAGAACCTTTGGTCGATGTGGCTAATGCCGCTGCTACTCTTTCATTTCCTTTATAGTAGTCTACAGAGAATACCGCTTCTGCATTGGTAATACTTAATAGATCTTCTGGACTGGATACATAAGTAGACTCCGTTCCAAATATTCCTGTATTAGGGAAATAGATACTTAAATCTTCCTTGTTACCAGATTTATACGATTTCATACCAGGTTGAAATCTTTGTTGTGATTTTTTGGTATTGAAAATATTATTCGTTTTTGTTCTGCTAAAGTTACGTTTAGCGATTAAGCTTGCTAAGTCTCCATTACTTTCTAACCCACCATTATTAGCAGAGGTAACATCGGTTGCGGTATCGATATCCACACAATTATCTGTTGAAATTGCTGTATAAGGGCTTGCTGTGATATAGAATAATGCATCATTAAAATCCTGGTCACAAGAAGTATAATCTCTTCGTATATCTTCAAAACCTAATATAATTCTTTCGTTGTCAGGATCAGATAATAATACATTGTGATATCGTAGTGAAGGGTCTGTTTCTGGATTATAATCCGGATTAGAGTGTAGTTGCCAGTGTCCTGTTCCTACACAACCATCTGACCATGCATTGGCTAGTAATACCCATCCAATTCCTGTATTAGGAGGAAAAGTACCGATTTTTACTTTGTCACCGACCTCTAATTCACCACCGCTTCCTACTGCGGATACATTAGGGAAAATGATCGTAATATCTTCTGGAGCGGGTATTGAAGATGACGGATTATTAATATCATAAGTATAGAATCCTAATGTGTTTTTGTAACCCGCTCCTTCTCCTATAAAAGTAACCCAGATATCAGCTTGCTCCTGTACTTCAATATCGGTATCGTAACCCGAAGAAATATAATGAGGGTTAAAATCTGGTACCGGATACCCTTCTGGTAATGCATTGTTTATTTGATCGATAGTTTCTTGTGTCACTACATCTTGCCCGTCTAAATACAGTGGCTTTCCATTAGAAGAAAAATCACCTAAGTAGTTATATCGGTCACAGATCTCAGGAATAGGAAAACTTGTTGGAGTTTGTCCGCCGTTTTCTGGAGAAAAACTACTTTTTCTTAAATCAAAACTATCATCTAATCCGTCATTATCATTATCAACTCCAGATAATGTAGTTTCTGCAACCCCATCACCATCGCTATCATATGCTTCTGTACTATCAGATACACCATTATTATCAGAATCAGTATCCAGATGATCATAAGTGTCAGTACCATCAGTATTTACGGTTCCATTTGTGGTTCCTGCATAATCAGGGTCAAAGGCATCATCCATACCATCTTTGTCTTGATCAATATTTGATAGTCTTTGATAATTAGCACTATCCTGACCTTCAATAATATCTACAATGCCATCGTTATCAGAATCAATATCGTAGCAGTCATAAATACCGTCATTATCAGTGTCATTAGGAATAAAAGTGCTTCCGGTCTGATCAGGATCAAACGCATCTGCTAACCCATCCATATCGGTATCCAGAAAGTTACTGTCAGAACCATTGAAGATTCCGTCGTTATTGGTGTCTTTATCGCCTTGCCCGGCTTCTACGATATCATATATCCCATCATTATCAGAATCGATGTCCAGAAAATCAGGATTACCGTCGCTGTCTCTATCAAAAGCATCCTGTACTACATTGTCTCCATTACCACTAATATCATTATCCAGGGAGTTGTACAAATCATCCCCATCATCGTCTCCGTAAGGATCTATACCGTTACATTCTGTAATATTCATTATACCATCACCATCACTATCAGCATCCATAGAATCTAAAGCACCGTCTTGATCTTTATCTAAGGGAGAAATACCGTTGGCACATTTAAACCCATCATTAGAGTTTGTGGTTTCGGTAAGATTAAGAAGAGTGGCTGTCGGGGTATTACTTTCATAATCATTGATTAAGTATAATCCTCCGCTATTATCGGATAAATATAACCTGTTATTTGCATCGGCATAAGCAGCTCCAAAAGTACTGGTAGGTAGATTGGTTACTGTTTTTTGTGAAAATACAGGGGTTCCTGAAGACAACTCCCATTTGTATAGTTTTCCTCTGCTTCCTCCATAAAGAGCACCGTTTATATAAGCAATATCTGCGCAAGTACTAGGTGAGGCCTGATCAGCTTCTACGACCTCAAAAACCGGAGAAGAAGATCCGTCATAATCTTTTAAATTTGTTATTTTATGAAATGTTTTTTTATTGGTGTTTTGATATACCCAAAGGTTTCCGTCTGCATCTACATCTGCTGCGTATCCACCACCAAAGACTGTAGTTCCGGCAGGGGTTACAGCACCAAGATCAACAACCATATCTTTGGCGATTCTAAGTAGATGTTTGTCATTTCTCTTAATGGCATATAGATAATTATCTTCTGGATTATATCCTCCCGCATTATAGGTAGAAGAGTAGGTGTGTAGTGCTTCAGAATATGAACCGGTAATTGGGTCATATGCTTTTAAAGATCCAGAGATTACCTGGTAGAAATTTCCTTCATCACAATCAAAAGGTTGTTGAGCGTATCCAGATAGGGCTATTAATATGGATATGAGGGTAGTTATTTTTTTCATATTGATATAGATTTAGGTTTCTGATGACTAAAATTAATCTATATCAACCTTTAATATTGGTGGTATTCGATCAGAGGTAATTTGCTGTAGATGAATGGGTTTTATATTGGGTTGTATTTGTCTATAATAACCCGTTGTGCATTTAGAAATTAATAGTATAAAAAACTATTCTCGACACACATCTTCCTTTGGTCGAAGCACTCCTTTAGATTAGTATTTGGATATTTTATACTATTCTGAGAGCATTATAATCATCTATCAATATTTATTTCTATTTTTAACAAATCATGAAAAAGATGATCTATATAGCATTGTCAATTTAAATTTTTTATGACTAAATTTTATTATAACTATGAGTGGAATTATGATTATTGTTTTTATCGTTTTAGGAGGTGTTATTTTATTGTTCTTGGCAGGGGTTTCTATTTATAACAGTTTAGTTACCAAAAAGAACCTTATGGAAGAAGGATGGAGTAGTATTGATGTTTTTCTTAAAAAACGAAATGATTTAATACCTAATTTGATGGAAACCGTTAAAGGGTATGCAAGTCATGAAAAAGAGCTTTTTGAAAATGTTACTGCATCCAGAAACTTAGTTCAGAATGCTAACAATGTATCTGATCAAGGTAACGCAGAAAATGCATTAAAAAATTCTATGATGAATCTTTTTGCAATCGCAGAAAATTACCCGGAATTAAAAGCAAATCAGAATTTTATCGAGATGCAAAATGAGCTAAGTGCTATTGAGGAAGAAATAGAGATGGCACGTCGATATTATAACGGTACAGTAAAAGAGAATAATATTGCAATAGAAAGCTTTCCTTCTAATATCATTTCAAATATGTTCAATTTTGATAAAGGAACTTTTTTCGAAATTAAGGAGACATCGCAGCGAGAACCAACAAAAGTATCGTTTTAGATGATGTTAAATGTTTATGCTGCTTACGATGTGTTTCCTAGCTCAAAAGGATCATCTACACATATAAAAGAAATGATATCTGAGTTGTCAACGCATGGGGATGAACTTAGATTATTATGTTTAAGAGGGAATGATAAACTCCCTGCGGTTCAAAGGCATGAAAATATTTTAATTAAGAGGTATTATTCTGAGGAAAAATTGAATTATTTAGAAAAAGCTTCTCTGTTCTCTGAAGAAATCTTTTTAGAAATTGAAAGAAATGAAAAGGACATAAAAATTGCTCATTTCAGAGATATTTGGAGTGGTATGGGAATCATAGCACATAAAAATATCAAGTCAGTTTTTGAGGTTAATGCATTAACCTCAATAGAATTACCTTATAGATATCCAAATCTTACAGATGATTTCCTAAGTAAACTTAGGTCTTTAGAACAAAAGTGTCTCACAAATTCAGATGTAATTATAACGCCTTCAGATACCACAAAAAAGCTATTGGTGTCTGATTATAAGATTCTTGAGAATAAGATTAAAGTGATTCCTAACGGAGCGCATGTTCCAGAGTCTTTTGAAAGGCCAAATGACGCTCCAAATAACTATATCATTTATTTTGGGGCTTTACAGCGATGGCAAGGAATAGAAGTGCTTTTAAAAGCGATGACCTTTTTACAGGACTATGAGGATTTAAAATTGGTAATTTGCTCATCTGTAAAAGAAAAAGCATTTAAACCGTTACAAAAACTGATAGAAAAATTAGAAATTAGTGATCGGGTGATTGTAAAGTCAAAATTACAAAGAGAAGAACTTTATAACTATATACATTTCGCAAAATTATCAATAGCTCCTTTAAAAGCGTGTGATCGAAATATTATTCAAGGATGTAATCCCTTAAAAATATTAGAATCTATGGCTTGCGAAACTACTGTTGTAGCATCGGATTTACCAGTAGTAAGAGAACTTGTTTCTGAAAAAGAAGCCATGTTAGTTGAACCAGATCGGGAGTTGGATCTAGCTCGATGTATTCGTTTTTTGTTAGATACCCCAGAAGAGCGTATGGTTTTGTCGGATAGAGCATTAAAAAAAATGAAAAAAGAGTTTACCTGGCAAATACAAGTAAAGAAGTTAAACCAAGTATATGAGGATTTAAGAAATTAATATGAATAAACAAGGATCTGTTTTAACTAAGGAGCAATTTAGTGGAGCTCCCATAGAAAGAGCTCATTTGCATAGGGGCTTTACATCAAAAAAGACACCATTAAAATGGATTCGCTTTTTTAGAGCTTGTGTATTACAAAGAGAACATGCTAATGATAAAAAGAAAAAAGAACTTAAAAAAATATGGATTGGGGCATTATCGTTAATTGTCCTTGGATTCATAATTAATTATTTTTTTTATTTTCCTGTGTTTATATTGATTATCGCGAGCCTGGGTATTGCCATACTGTTTACCATAAAAATTAATAGTAAGTTCAGGAAAAAATATACAGATGGCTTTGATTTTTTTTCGGATTATTTTTCTGCTTTTTTTACATTAATAGAAGAGGATTTACAACCTCAATCCAGAATCTCATTAGAGGCTAATGTAAAAGACACAATACAATCCACAAACTTGATAAAACAAGAAAAACATGATGCTAACACCTCTGGGTTTATTTCAGGTAATAATTATTATTATGAAAAAGAGATTAGTAAAGGATCATGCTTTTTAAGCGATGGATCGATGCTCTCCTTTAATTTTACAGAACGATTGAGAAATCGTATTATTACCAAAAGAGGAAGAGTAAGTGGTAAACAAAAAACAAAACAAAAATATAAATCGGTATATCCTTTTGTATTAAAAATGAAAATCCCAAAAACAAAATATATCCTTAAAAAAGAAGTAGATAAGTCTAATATACAACTAGCAGAAGATACAAGTTTTTATATTGTTAAAACGACCCGAAAATTTGATATTAAAAATGAGCACCCAGAAAAATATCAACCTTACTCATCAAGTTCTATAGAGATGTTTTCTTCTGATTATTTTGCTTTAGAATTAATTAATTTGATAAACGTCAGTTATAGTTGTGTAACTCCAAGAGTGTAAACCTTATATGGAAGAAAGAAAAAATTGCGAAGAGACTATTGGATTATTTGTTTTACGAGCATGTGATATACCAATGGTTCATCATTGTAAAAAGTGCAATAAACCTATATGTAATATTCATGCATTTAAACCTTTAGAGAGCACGAATACTGTCGAAGAGACACAAAACTTATGTCTAACGTGTTTTACAGAACAAGACACGAGATTAACCAAAGATATTGAGTTATACTCGAAAGACCGATATGTGTGGCGTAGAAAAATGATAGAACGTTTTCATAAAGAATACGAGTACATGACCTTTATAGCAGAAGATTATGGTGCACTATTCATGGTTAATGACTATTATGACAATTATGATGATACCGATGATGGTACTTCTTATTTTGATAGCTAAATGAGTCTTCTTTTTATTACCCAACATTATCACCCTAGTAAAGGGGGTATGGCAGAATCTTGTGATCGATTAATTCGTAATTTCAGGAAGCATAAGGTAGATGTGCACGTCATCCATTTTACAAATAGAAGAAAAAAGTTTCATACAGAAGCGGCTGTGCAAGGAAGTTATTCTGCAGTACCAGTTTATAATTCAGAAGAGTTTACGCTCAATCTTGCATCCCAATTTATAGAAGGACTATCCGTATTAGATGATATAAAATATGTTGTTGCGTTTGGAGGACATTTACCTATTGTTTTGGGACCAATTATTTCGAAATGGATAGATAAACCATTGATTACGCTGATAAGAGGTAATGATTTTGATGAAGCAATTTTTTCTAAGAGACGTGAAGCCTTATTATATACATTAAAACAGTCTAAATTTATTTTCACGGTTACCGATGAGAAAAGAGATAAAATTATTAAACTAATACAACATCCAAATGTGTATTTCACACATAATGGGATTAATTGTAAATTATGGGAACCTGTTAATAGTCAATTAAAACAGATTGATGCATTAAAAAAGAATTCTGGGGAAAGAAAACGAATTGTGATCGTTGGGCAGTTAAAAGCCAAAAAGGGAATATTAGAATTTTCAACTACTTTTTCTTCCTTTAGTAATAAAGAAGAATATGAAATCTGGATGGTTGGTGATATCGAAGATTCTGTCAAAGAATATATTAATCAACTCAATATTAAAGTATGTTTTTTTTCATTTGTAAATAAAAATGAATTAATTACCTTTTATCATGCAGCAGATATTATTCTAATCCCTTCTTTTTATGATGGAATGCCAAATGTATTGCTAGAAGCAGGGGCTTCAAAAAATGTGGTTATTGCCTCAAACGTTGGGGGTATAAAAGATGTGATCGAGAATGAAAAAGATGGCTTTTTGTTTAATCCATTAAAACCTTCGAGTCTTTTAGAAGTACTCATGAAAGTTCATAAATTAGATTCAGAAACAAAAATTGAAATTTCTAATCGTTTATTTAATAAAATAAACAATCAATATACCGAAGAAAAAGAGATTATAAATTATTTAACTAAACTGAAATTATGAAAAAGATATATACTGTAGCATTATTTTGCTTATTGTTAATCGTAAGTAGCTGTAAATCAAATACAGAAAATAATGCATCAAAAGAGACCGAAACAAACAATGTTGTAGAGGCAACAAGTGTTGAAGAAGCAACAAATGTTGATGACCAAATGGTTATTTCGACACCAACAGGAGAAAAAATAGGAGGATTTACTCTAGATCCTTTAACGATTTATGCAGGAGGAAATAAGTATACAAGTAAGAACAAACCTGATAAACATAAGTTTTATACCAATGGGTCAATGGTATATGAAGTGAAGTTTAAAAGTGAAGGTTTTAAATTAAGAGATAAAAATTCAGAGTTATTATGGAAAATTAAAATATACCCAGATAAAATTAAGATATCAGATAATGAAGAAAATGAAAATGCTTTTGAAATCAGGAGATACGATGATAAAATAAAAATAAAACGTAATGAAGAGGAGCTATATGCTATACAACTCGGTTCTTCCTCTGTTACTGTTAATGATGAAATTTTATATCAATTGTCTTCTAATCAAGATAATTATGTATATGCTATTTTGGCTATAAAAGAAATTCCAGAAGATCAAAAAATGTTCATTCTAGCAGAATTGTCGACACAGTTATAATGATCTTATTTTATGCATATGGATCTGGATTAGGACATCTTAATAGAATACTTAGTTATATACGAGTTAGAGAAATAGAACTTTCATCTTGTATTATACTAACCAATTCGAGACATAAAGGATTTCTTCCGCAGGAAATAAAAATGATGTATTATCCAGATTCTTTTTTTAAGAATCATGAGTTGTTTTTTAGCACACTCATTCAAAGTATTGAAAAATATGCTGTGTATGAGTTTGTAGTTGATGTTTTTCCATGTGGTTTTTACGGAGAACTTAGTAATCTTGATAGAATTAAGATAAAAAAAACAATAGTAACTCGTATTCTTAAAACATCTTATTTTAGGGAACATAGCTCACCTCGTTATGACGATTTGATTATATTAGAAAAAGGAATTGTTCTTGATTATTATAGGTATTCAAAAGCACTTTACTTATCCATTAACGAAGGTTTTATATACTCAAAAGAAAAACTCTCCTTAAAAAAACCATTCTTTTTTATTATTCATTCTGAACCTAAGGAAGAAGTGATTCAATTATATAAACTAGCACAGTTATATCAAAAAAATGATGAGCATATTTATATTCAGACATTTAGTGAAATGATAACATTCGATGTAGAAGATGTTACTTTGATTTTTTCTGAAAGACCAATTCGATCTTTGCTTGAAGGGTCGACCAAAATTTTTACAGCTTGTGGTTTTAATACTTTTTTTGCAACACAAGACTATCGTCAAAAACAACACTTTTTACCCTTTAAAAGAAGGTTTGACGATCAATTTAAAAGAAAAAAATGCAATCAGTTATAACAAGTTTAATCTTCTCATGAGTTCTGGTCGATTTGATCGACTCACAGGGATAACATCTTTGGCAATAAGTACACTGTTGTCTTCTATATCAATGATTTTTTTGATATTTATGATATAAGATCGATGTACTTTTAAGAAAAGATCAGTTGGTAATTTTTCTTCAACCTTTTTTAATGTAGAATGAACAGTATAATTCTGTTTTTCGGTTTTAATAAGCACATAATCTCCTTTGGCTTCAATCAAATTAATAGTTGGGATATTTATCTTGATTAATCTTCTGTCGATATTAATATAAAGCTCGTTTTTTTCAGAAGAAGATGTATTTGATAGCGGTTCTGTAGAAGTCTCTGTTGTGGTTTCTGTTGCAGCAACTACCGTTACGCTTTCTGCCTTTTGTATTGCTTTAAGAAATCTAGGTAAGGTTATTGGTTTTACCAGATAATCTACGATGCACTCATACTCAAAAGCTTCTAAAGCAAAATTTTTGTCAGAAGTTGTTAAAATGATTTTAGGTGGATTTTTTAAGGTATCGATAAAATCAAAACCTGTAAAGTCTGGCATATGAATATCCAGAAAAATTAGATCTACTTCTTCTTTGTTTAAGAATTTAATAGCCTGAATTGCATTTGGAAAATCCTCAATAACATTTAACTCATCAACCTGTGAACAAAGTTGTTGAATAATCATTCTTGCGGTTTCTTCATCATCTATAATTATGCAATTCATAGTAAGTTGGTTTTTAGGATTTTTAAAGCGTTTTTAGAAAATGCTCTATGGATTCTAAAATTAATATAAATTTTGAATATAACGAAGGGGTACCGCTTTTTAGCTCCTCTTCAAAATCTATTGCGGTTTGATACCCTTCTTCAAAACCAAACATTCCAATTTTGTGTTTGAGTTTATGAACATTTTCTGCTGCTTTAGTATATGTTTTTGAGGTATAATTTTTAAGAAATTCACCTTTTTCATCAGGAAACTCTCGCTTTACAATACCAATTAGTTTTTGTTCAAAAGACTCAGAACCAGCAGCGAGTTCTTTAATGTATATGAGATTTGGAGTTTCGTTCATACGTTATTTTTTTAATGTAAAATAGAAAGTAGTTCCTTGCCCTTCTTCTGATTCAACCCAGATTTTACCGCTGTATAAGTCAACAATTTTCTTTACTATAGATAATCCTACTCCGGTGGATTCTTTTTTATTATCTAATGTCTGAAAAATCTGAAAAATCTTATTGTGATACTTGTCAGGAATTCCTTGCCCATTATCCTTTATTGCAAATTCCCAGAATTTTCCATTTTCCTTACATGAAATTTCTACAATTCCTTTTTCTTTATCATTGTATTTTACAGCGTTACTAATTAAGTTCTGAAATAACTGCTGTAATCTGAATTTGTCTCCTTTTACAACAGGAAGCTCATTGATGATCGATACTTTGATATGATCCGGGATATGAATAACATCTATAATATCTGTCAAAATATCAGTAAGATCAATGTTTTTTTCGGGGTAATCTTGTTTGTCAATACTCGAATATTTGAGAATCCCGTTAATCAGATGATCCATTTTGTCTACTTTTTTAAGTAGCATGTTTAATGAGTTTTGAGCACCATCATCGAGAGTATCAGCATAGTCTTCTTTTAACCATGTAATTAATGCATTCATGCTACGTAAAGGAGATTTAAGATCGTGTGATACAATATGTGCATAATCATTAAGTTCCTGATTACTTTTTTCTAATTTTTTTACTAACCTGTCTCTTTGTTTTTCTACCCTTAATTGTTCTGTAATGTCTTCTATAAATGCGACCTGATATTTAATATTTCCATCAAGATCTCGTACCGCCGCGATATTGGTTTTGGCCCAAAATGAAGATCCATTATGTTTTACATATCTTTTGTTTACAGAAAAGCTATCGATTTTTCCTGCATTCATCTTTTCTAAATTTTCTACTACGGCCTCATATTCATCTTTTATAGAAATATCTTTAACTTCTTTTTGCAAGAGTTCTTCATCGGTAAAACCTAATAATTTTTGAAATGCTTTATTGGTTTGAACTATTTTACCAAATTGAGTAAGTGCAATTCCCAAAGATGAGTTTTCTACAATAACAGATAGTTGTTTTTTCTGTTCTTCGAATATTTGTTTCTGTTTCAGCTCTTCGGTAATATCGGTAACAATACCTTGTGCTCCAATAGGAGTCTTGTTTTTATCAAAAATAAGACTGGCATTGATATGAACGGTACGTATTCCATTATCCTTTGTATATACTCTGGCTTGGTAATTAGAAAAAGAACCTTTGGTAACCAGTTCCTGAAAAGAAGTCATGGCATATTTATAATCTTCTTTATAAATAAGTTTTACAACATTTAGTTTTTCTTTTGTAATATCATATCCAAATAAATTTCTAGCGGCATAGTTCATCTCCAGGACATTACCGAAAATATCCATTCTAACGTAGGCATCCAGTAAATTATCAAATACGCCTTGTAACTCAGATTCCTTTGTACCTACCTGATCTTCTAGTTTTTCATTGGTTTCTTTTAATTCTTGAGTGATCAGATAAAGTTCCCGAGATTTATCCTCAAGAATTTTTTCTGCTTGTTTTCGAGCTAACTTTTCTCTTTGTATAGCTCTTTTTAGTATTTCTATATCATCACTACTCATTTGTTTTCACGATACTAAATTTTACTTCCGTTCCATCTGATGTGAGTTTTTCTAGTGTGATTGTAGCCGTAGCATCAAAATGCTCAAAGGTTTTACGCATTAACCCAAGTCCAAAATTGTACATCGCTCTACTGGATTTATAAATCATAACCAGTCTAGAGGGGGTTTTTTCTTGTATTTCAAAAGTGGGAAGTTCTGCATCGGGATATATTTTTCGAACTTCGACATGAATATGATTTTCGATAGAGGATAACATCTCTATAGGATCATTGTACTTTTCTATTAAATGTGGATAACTACTGGCCAAAACAGAAAAAAAATGTTCGGCATAAGTGAGAAGAAGGTCATCGATGCTTAGTTTTGTATGCTCGCTAAGATGTTTTAGTAACCCCAGCATTTCAGAAAAGTCATAAGTACCTATGGCGGTATATGCTCCTTGCGAGGGCAGATTAGATTGTTGGATGATTTTATCGACTACTTCTAATCCAAATTTATCTTCGACTAATTCTAAAAATTCTGTAAATACTATTCCTTTCATTCTTTTAAAAACTTTTTGGTTAGATGCCTGTATACCTCAGAAAAACTATTGTATTGTAGTTTTGCGTGATTTGTATAATATTGAAAAGAAAACATATATGAGGTAATTTTCACTGTTTTGAGTTAATAACTTAATTCAAACAGATGTTTTCTTCCTGGGGTATAAATCGGATAAGAACTCCTATAATGACAATATATTTACATTAAAAAGAAATTTATTTCATGTCTATACTATTTTTGGTAGTTTATAAAGATAACTATTATGCTTATAAAAGTTCATTAACACTCCAGTATTCAATTAAACATTTTATTTTATGTGTGTATTCTTCATACTTTAATGGTTTAACAATATAACCAGCAGCTCCAATTTTGTATGCCTCTTTAAGATCCTGATGATTATTAGATGTACTTAAAATGATCACTGGTATGTATTGTAAAGATGCGTTTGATTTTAACTCTTTTAAAAATTCTAAACCATTCATCTTAGGCATATTTAGATCAAGAAAGATAATATCTGGTTGTTGATCCTTTTGATCCAAAATATCTAAAGCTTCTTCACCATTTTTGGCTTCTACAATTTTATGCGGATAGCCATTTTTATCCAAAACTCTAGCAAATTTTAGTCGTTCTATTTCATCATCATCTATTAATAAAAAAGTCAAACTCATTATTTCAGTGTTTTAAGTTAGGTTAAAAATTGTTCTTTAACAACACTAAAGGTCTCCTTTTTAGAGGTGGTTTTATGATTTCTTTCGTTGAAATGTATTTTTAGTGTAGACGAATGGTAATTTTTTATAGATAAGTGGAGGATTGAAAAAAATGATAAAATTAGAGAGTAAGACGTAAATTTTGCTTACTCAATATGAGTTCATAGATCACTTCTGAAAATATAGTTGTATCATTACAGAACAATTAAAGAATAATCCTTGTTTATTAGTAGTAATGCAAAACAACTCTCAAGAAACACCAGATCTAAAATTGAAAAACGAAAATGAAATAGATACAATTATTGTTGGTTCTGGAGTAGGAGGGCTTGCTTCTGCAATTTGTCTTGCTCGTAGTGGTCAACGTGTTTTAGTTCTCGAACAACACGATGTGCCAGGAGGATGGTGTCATAGTTTTTATCTAAATGGATATCGCTTTACACCTGGAGTACATTATGTAGGGTTGTTGGATAAAGGGCAATCTACAAGCGAACTTTATGAAGGACTGGGGATTGCAAATGATCTTGCTTTTTTTAGAATGAATACGGCATCATACGAACACTGCTGGATTGGTAATGAGCGTTTTGATTTTCCTGCTAATTTTGATGAATTATGTGATTCGTTATCAGAACGTTTTCCAGAAGAAAAGAAGAATATTAAAAAATACCTCACTATGGTACGCACAGTGAGTAGACAAATACAATTAATCCCTAAAATAAAAGGTTTTTGGGATCATGTTACTATCCCTTTTCGAACAAAATACATGGGAAAGTATGCGTTGTTTAGTTTAAAAAGGGTGATCGGTTGGTATCTCAAAAATCCATTACTCAAAACGATACTCAATATACAATATGGAGATCATGGATTACCACCGGGTAAGGCAAGTTTTCCGTTACATTGTGCAGTAATGGATCATTATTTTGATGGTGGTTTTTATCCTATGGGTGGAGGAGGAGCTATTGTAAAAGCGATGACCAATGCAATCAAAAAACATGGTAGTGAAGTACGTACTGGCCAAAGCGTAAAACGTATTTTGGTAGAAGGAGAAAAGAAAAAACGTGCTATTGGAGTCGAACTAGAAAACGGAGAGAGAATTCTTGCCAAAAGAGTGATCTCTAATGCAGATCCAGGAAAAACCTATTTGGATATGGTAGGTCGCGATAATATAAGCCGTGGATTATTAAAGAAACTTAATAAAACAAGATATTCGTGTACATCACTTATGCTTTTTTTGACAGTGGATATGGATCTTCGAAAAGCAGGATTGGATTCTGGTAATATTTGGATGATGCCCAAAAATGCAGATATGGATGAGCAGTTTGCAGAAATGCAAAGAATTGATATCGAAGAAGGTGATGAATTTGCAGGTCTTTTTATAAGTTGTACAACGCTTAAAGATCCCATAAGTTATGATGGTCGATATCATACTATGGAAGTAATTACTTATATTAATTATAAGGCTTTTGAAAGATTCGAAAATGAGAATAAGGAACGCTCTCCAGAATATCTACAGTTCAAAGAAAGATTGACTCAAAAATTTATGAATAGTCTGGAAAAAGTAGTTCCCGGGATTAGTGATCATGTTGTGCAGAAGGATCTAGGAACTCCGATTACCAATGAGTATTATATAAATTCTACTGAGGGCTGTGTATATGGTACCGAAAAAAGTTTACGCCATATTGGTCCTTTGGCATATAAACCAAAAAGTGAAATCGAAAATCTGTACCTCTGTGGCGCCAGTATTGCTTCTCATGGAGTAGCAGGAGCAAGCTATTCTGGAGTTCAGACCGCAGCGCTAATTCTCAAATGCAGACAAGATGATCTTATTCAGCCAGATGCAGATCTAAATCAGGATGTTCGTATTTATGATGCCGAAGACCCTTCTGATTATCCAGACTGGATGTTACGCAAAATAGAAGTCAAAAAAGCACGTTTGGCTACCGATGATAATAGATTTTCTTCTGTTAAAGAAGAAAAGTAATCTCTACTTGATATATAATAATACTATCTTAACCTGTTGTGTATTTAGAGATTAATAGCATAAAAAAGCGTCAATTCGAGTGGTTTTTCGGAATAGAATGAAGAAAAATTGTATCGAGAATAGCTTTTTTGATTCAAAATTCTATTCTCGATACACTTCTTCCTTTGGTCGAAGCACTCCTTTAGACTTGCATAATTATATTTATTGAAATAAAAAAGAGCAGAACTTAAGTACACTAATAACACTCAGAAGGGTAAACTTCATAGTTCGATTTAGACTTAAGTTCTTTCTTTCATCAACAATCTCTAATAGAAATTCGGGATTTTAAGCCCATTATCAAGGAGTCGAGTTATGATGAAAATGCTCTTTTCATTCAGAGAGGTAAAATTATGAAAAGTATTTATTTAGGAATTGACATTAGTAAAAAAACATTAGATATTTGTTTAGTTGATCAGAAATCAGAAGCATTCTTTAAGATTGAAAATAAAATCAAAGCGATTAAAAAACTCTTTAAGGAGATAACTACTTTAGATGCTGAGATCTTTATTGCAATGGAAAATACTGGTCTTTATAATTATAATTTATATGAAGTTTTGAAGGATTATTCATTTAATGTTTATGTGATCGATCCTAAGCACATTAAACGAAGCATCGGTTTAGTTCGTGGTAAGAATGATAAAGTTGATGCTAAGCGCATTGCTACTTTTATTGAAAGGAACTATCAAGATTTTGATTGCTGGAAGCCCACAAGTGAGGCTGTACAAAATATAAAAATACTGATGAGCCAACGTAGACATAAGGTAAAAACTAGACAGGCTATTAAACAACAAAATAAGGAGCTTAAAACAGTTAAAAGGACTAAAATAATAAGTTCCTCAATGAAAATCAATTTAAAAGAAATTGAGCAGATTAATAAACATATAGCGGCTATAGAAAAATTGATTAAAGAGGAGATAGCTAATGATTCTGTTTTGAAAAAGGACATAGAACGTATCAGAACTATACCAGGAATAGGATCAGTTACAGCTTGGACTTTAGCTGTGAAAACTGATGGTTTTGTGCGATTGACTAATCCGAGAAAACTAGCTTGTTTTGCTGGCGTTGTTCCATTCGAACAACAAAGTGGAACAAGTCTAAAGACAAAACCAAGAGTATCAAAAATGGCGGATATGCAACTTAAATCCGTGCTCCAAATGGCAGCTATGAGAGCAGTAAGAATGGATAACGATCTTAAACACTTTTACTTGAGAAAAGTAGAAGAAGGTAAGAACAAAATGAGTGTACTCAATGCTGTTAGAAACAAACTAATACATATCGCAATGGCATTAATAAAAAACAAATCTTTTTATGAAAACCGTTTGGTATTGTCATAGAAATCGAATTGACGAATTTTGAATTAAAAAATCTCAAATGCACAACGGGTTATTTTATTAAATCATAGAATAATACTTAGACGGAATTTACCACTACCAAGAACCTAGAGCACAGTTTATTGAATCATCACTGGAAACAGTGGGGTATTAATGTATTGAATTAATTAATTTTATTTAATGAAAAACATCCTTGTAATATTATGTTGTGTTAATTTATTCTCGTGTAAAGCACAGTCACAATTTGAAACAATGAATGAAAAATTAATTGAGGCCTTTGATATGGTTAAAAATAAAGTTGACACCAATAGGAGAAGTACTTCCATACATATAGATAGTACTTCTATATCTGATAACAACTATGAGGTAACTCATTTTAAGTACCTCAGTATAGGGAAGATAATTAATTTCAAGTATGTCGATACTGCAAATGAAATCCATTGGACTACTCTTGTTAAAGAAGATATAGGGGTGCCTCATATAATATTGAAATACACCATCAGTTATAAAAAAAGAACCATATTATTTAAAAAAGGAAGTACGGTATTAAAAAACTCAGATCTCGAATATAAATCAATTGTAAATACTTTTATTTCGGATGCCTTAGCTTTAAAAGAACATCAAGAACAAGTATCCAAAGAAATTAAAAACGGAGAAATGGTTAGATTGAAAATTGGAGAAACTGTGCAGTTAAAGGATGGGGTTTCATTATCGCTAACAAATTTTGTAACTAAGCGTGTTTATCCAGGAAATCCATTATATGCTAGGGCCGAAGTAGATATCGCTTTAGATAATACTACAAAAAACATATACTTTGTAAGTAGATCTTTACATGGAGTAGTGTATCCACTAGATGGATTGACTTTTGATGAGTTAAAGGGATATGTTTTTCGATTGATGAAGTATAGGCACGGTGAGAATATAGAGGTTTTAGTTTCTAAAACTCAAATGGATTAAGATTTGAAACAGATAAGAATATCTTTTTTAGTTCTTATTTGTTCTATCATAATAGAGACAATTCAAAGAATGGAGAAAACAAACCAAGAGAAAATACTATAAAACTTATTTGTGTACAGTATGTATTTGTAATCCAAAAAATCATTCTATTTTTCTTTTATCAATAACAATTACAGGTTTTCTACTCAGTTTCGGAAATTGAAGTTTCTGAATGTCTTTTTTATCATGAAATTCAATTTTTGGAGATACTCTAAGCTTTGCTCTAAAATGATCTTTTATATCATGTAGTAAATCTTCTGTAGGGGTTTGTGTAACTATTTTGATTAAGATTTCATCTGTACCTATTGTATTATGAAAAATTTCGATGATATAATTCTCTACCTCATTAAAATCATTGAGAATATTATCCATAGCTGGAGGGTACAAGGTTGTTCCTTTATACTTGATCATCTGTTTTTTTCTTCCTACTACTGGACCCAAACGCATTGTATTGCGCCCACATGCACAACTTGAAGTATGTGCCTTGACCATGTCTCCTGTTTTAAATCGCAATAATGGCATTGCTTCTACTCCCAAAGTTGTAACGGTAAGTTCTCCTACTTCACCAGGAGAAACGGGATTGTTATTGTCATCCAAAATTTCTGCAATAATTAGCTCTGGATGGTGATGCCCTCCTTGTTGTTCACTACACTCTGTAAATGCTGTATTCATTTCTGTAGATGCATAGGTAGAGTATAATTCGATGTTCCAGGTGTTTTTTATGTTTTTTGCAAGTGTGTTTAACGAAAAATCTTGATTTCTAAGAGATTCTCCAATACAAATAGCACCTTTTATCCCTGAAGCATTGAGGTCAATATCATGTTCTTCGGCATATTTAATTAATTTTAATAAAAATGAAGGAACTACGATTAGGTAGGTAGGTTTAAATTTTAGAATAGAATCCCATTGTAATTCGGGGATTCCGGCTCCTACACGTATAATTCCGGCTCCTAATTCTCTAGCACCCAGAAAATAGGCTATTCCTGCCATAAAACGCCTGTCGATAGTTGTCATTAACTGCATTACATCTTCCTTTTGCACACCAGCACAAGCAAAAGAAATCGCTTCATTATAGGCTAGTCTTTTTAAATCATTATCGGTTAGTGCAAAAGTAACAGGTTCTCCCAAGGTTCCCGAAGTGGTAACATAATCTATGATTTCGCTTTTTGAGACACAGATAAAATCGTCATTAAACTGCTGCAATTGCTCTTTGGTAGTAACGGGTATTTTTACTAAGTCCTCTAGTGTATTAATCGTCGAAGAAAGAATGTTATGCTTGGCAAAAACACCTTGATAATAGGTAGAATTTGTGTCTAAATAAGATATTAGTTTCTTTAACTCTTGCTCTTGCGCTGTTTTGATTTCAGCCAACGATGCTTTTTCTATTTCAGGAATCATTATTTTAATATCCTTTTTAATTTTTTAATATACGTATTGATTTCACGTTTATCGGGAACTGTCGTGATTTCTTTGTTGCTTGCCTCTTCAAAAGCACGCAATGCAGCGGCATAATATTGTTTTTCGTAATAATATTTACCAATTAAATAATGTACTTCCCAATACTCTGGGTTGGCCTTCTGAAAATCTCCAATAAAAGAAGGATCCAACATATCTTTATTCTCAATTGCCGATTGAATATCTTTACTTAATCGTCTATAGTTTTCATAATCTTTATATGCTTTAGTAAATTGAAAAGAGTCCTTTTCAATGTTTAAATCAGATTGAGATAATGTTGTTTTTCTTTTTCTTTTTCTTTTTCTTTTATTAAAAATATCATTCAAGTTATAGGCAACAAATTCTCCTAATTGATATGGGCTTGATGATACCCAAACCATACGATCTTCTGGTTTAAAAACAATACCATGATGTGCTAATAATTGATTTAAAGCTTTTTCATTACCATATCCAATTTGTTTGTTGTTTAGTCCTTCTTTATTTCTTAGGATATCAACAGCAATTTGTGGTGTTACTTTTGGTTGTTGTTGCAATAACTCTTGCATTCTTTTATAACGATATTGAGAATGACTTTCTGCGATATGTTTTATATTGTTTTGATCATCAGAATAGGCTTCACTTTGAAAATGATTAGAACAAATTAATTGATTAGAGTTAGGGACTTCATAAACGCCAAAATTTTTGGGAGAAACCTCAATAGTAATTGCTTTTTTATCTTTTGCGCTTCCTATAAATATTGATTCGGATACAAAAACTTCTCGTTTTTTGGCTATCGCTATTGCTTCATCAATTGTCGAGGCATATTGTAAAATCTCACGAGCCAAAATTGAAATAGGAGTTTTTGCTAATAAAGGGATTTTGGATTTCCCTGCATTTATAGTTATTGTAAGTCCATGTTCGTTCATTCCCGAAACTACACCAATCATTCCTCCCCAGGTTACAGACATAAATTTATGACCCTCTGTTGGGCTTACAAAAGCAATGATTTTATCTTTGGCAAAGTCATCACCAGCATAAAAATCAAAATTTCTACCAATGATTAAATCACCGTCTACGGTTTTCTCTCCCCAGGCGGCAAATGAAGAGCATCCCACTAATGCTAAATCTTGCAAAGCATGCCCTATGTCATGCGCACCATGAAGGTATAATATTCTTAGATAGTTTTCTGCGATATGGTTATAATCGTTTGATGCATATTTTGACAGACCATATATTTCTGCTTTATACTCTGCAGGAATGTGTAAATACATTTTCCTGTTATACCACGCTACAACTTTTCTTAATAAATATTGCTTTGTTTTTGAAGGGACCAATTCCCCAACCTTAGATAGAAAAGCATGTTCCTGTTTTTTAAATAATTCTTGTGTTAGACTCCCGGTTTGTAAGCCTATTTGTAAAGGGTCTCCTTCTACATAAAGCTCCCATAAACCTTGTTTGTTTTTGCTAAGAAAGCTATTTCCTAAAGTAAAAACAGAATCCGAAACTTTAATTCTTTTTTCAACAGAAGAAGAGTAAGTACTAACATCAGGAATATCCTTTATAGATCTAGAAACGCCACATGACATTAATAGAAAAAGGAGCGCAAAAAAGCACAACCATTTTGTAAGACAAGATGTTTTTAAGAACATACTTCTTTATTTTTTTAGATGCTCGTTATTTTAATTTTTTCCATAGCCTAAATAGCTTTTATTCTTTATTGGCTTCCAATATTTTATCAAGCAAATAATCTTTACCTATTATTTCTGAGCAAGTAGTGACTGCACTAATAGTAACTCCCAAAATACCATGCATATTTAAACTTTGACCAGTAAACATTAAATTTTTAATTTTGGTTTTTGGAGATAAAAAAGAGTGCATAGGTTTATTAACATCTTTAACATAACCATACATCGACCCCTCATTACTACCAATATAATCTCTGTAGGATAATGGTGTTGAAGTATATGTTTCTTGAATACAATCTCTTATATTCGGAAATTTTTTCTCTAATTCATTAATAATTTTTTCAGCTTTTTCGGCTTTAAATTCTTCATAGGTTTGCCCTCTTTCATTTTTATTAGCTACCGTATTAAATGTGTTTTCCCAGGGTTCAACTTCTTCATAGCGCATATATGTCATTACAGCAATACTATCTCCATATTCATCTGTGTTTTTATTAATCCCCATAGTCATCATATATCCTTCTGGCCAACTTTCCTGAGTATAACTTTGTGTATCCCAAACTCTATCTGGATGATTAAAATGATAGAAATTTTTGTTTTGATAAGCAAAAGTGTTTGGTTTTAGTACGATATATAGTGTAAAAGCGGCGATTGTGCTTTCAATCTTATGTACTCGATTGGCATAAGATTTTCTAAATTTATCCTCTCCTGCTAGCTTTAAAGTAAGTTTTGGTTCAATATTAGAAATAAATAAGTCTCCTTTTATTTCTTTACCGTTTTTACATATGACCGAACTGATTTTTTTGTCATCAAATCCAAATTTAGTAACCTCGTGGTGTTTGTATGTTTCTCCACCATGTTCTTTTAATCTTTTGATTAAAACTTTTGTAATCTGACTCCCACCATTGATACATCGGTATGAGCTTTCGATGTATGAATTAATGCATAATGCATGTACATAAAAAGGGGTGCGATCACTATCTCCAGCATATAAATAATTTGTTCCTGCAAGAACTCCTTGTAGTTTTTTATTATCAGTAAGGGAATTGATGTAAGATTTCGCATTAAGCGAAAAAATTTCACTATCATCAAAGTAAGGCTTACCCTGTTTTAACTGATAAAGTGGAAATTTACGACATGTTTCTTTTAATTTATCACAATAGGTTCTAATGGCTTCTTCCTCTTCTGGGAATTGATTGACTAAAACTTTTATAAAGTTTTTATACCCTTGAGCATGCTTGTATTCTTTTTCATCACCTTCAAAAGTTATGATATCAAAACCGTCTTCATCAAGTTTTTTTAATTTTAAATCATCAACGATATTAATGTATTTAAAATACTGATATAGATTTTGTCCTTCAGAAAGGCCACCAATATAGTGTACTCCTGTATCAAAAATAGTTTTGTCTCTTACAAAGGTTTGTAAATTTCCACCGTATTGATTATTTTTTTCTAACACACATACACTATAGCCTTCTTTGGCTAAAATGATAGCAGAAACTAAACCACCTAAACCACTTCCGATAATTACAATATCATAATGCTCTTTCACACGTTTAAATTTTAGTAATTACTTAATAATAAATTAATTATAAGATTGAGAACGTGTGTAACCACTACGTTCTCGCATTAAAAATTTAAACATTTTCTTTTATGAAGTAATTGTTGAAATTTCTTAATGCTCGTTTCATTCTTTAATGTTCTTTGTTTTTTAAAATAACCAGATTATTCTTTTGGTGTCTGATCTCGAATCCCAAATTAGTAATTATCTGTGTATGTATATTTTGACTTTCTTTTAGTAAAATTAAAAGATTAATTTTATTGCTTAGCACCTTTTCTAATTCATTTTGTGTAATAGTAGCTAAATTTATGATAAGAACACTTGCATCATATGCCATTGTTTCTTCTAAATCATTGACACAAATAATTTTACTATGATTATTAGAAATATAACTGTTTTTAACGATATCTCTAGTGTTTTTGTTTTCTATGTAATTAATAATCTTCCTGTCTGGACTATCTAAAGATAATAGAAAATCTAACTGACCCGAATCTTTTGAAAGATGAAGTATAGTTTCTTTTTTTCCAACGGCATCTATAATTGCTTTATAGATTTCTTTATTAACTTTTAGATCTTTTCGTACTTCTTTATAAAGAGAATCTCCTTTATATCGATATTCTTCAAGAATGATATTGTTGAAGTACCCATCATGTTCTATCTCACTCCTGAGTTTCCCATATTCACTTTTGAAATATGCTCCGATTTGTTTTGTTTTTCTAGCATAATTTTCACCAAAACTGGTGTCATTTGCTTTTATTCTATCGAGTATTTTGATGGTTATACTACCGTCTTTAATAATAAAACTTCCCTTGGGGAGCACTTCAGAATTTCCATGAATAAGTACTGGAATAATATCTAACTCAAATTGCTCAGCAAGATAAAATGCTCCTTTATGAAAGCGTTTAATTTTATTGGTATTAGATCTTGTTCCTTCAGGAAAAGCTATGAGTGAGTAGCCTTGATCAACTTTTTTCTTTAAATGGTCTAATCCATTCTCTATACCACTAGACACAGGATAAAAACCAGCTAATTGTACTGCCTTACCAAAAACAGGAGAGTTGTACACCCAATCGTTTACCAGAAAAATAATTTTTGGATATAACATTCCTATTGCCAAAATATCTAAAAAAGAAGTGTGATTAGCGATAATAACTCCTGGTTTATCAAAGGTTTCATTACTTTGATTAATGATCTTTTTATGTACAAAAGGATTTGTATATAGTACTGATCCCATAAACTTTGACATTATTTTATGAAACCATTTCATTTTCATCTTTTTAGGTAATGGGATAATTTTTATCAGAAATACACTAAATAGTGAAAGTAATAAGCCTCCTAAACCATAGTAAGCAAAAGAAAGAACAGAATGTAAAAATAATCTAAGTGTTATTGGCCTTTTTGTCTTACTACCAATAAAAAGTCTAAATAATTGAGGCTGAATTGTAAATGAAATAACAATTGCAGATAATATTCCGATAATAGAAAGTAATGATATCGTATATAACGCAGGGTGTTTAGCAAATATTAAAACACCTACTCCCAAAATAGTAGTAATAACAGATAAAATAATGGATGTTTTATGAGTTGCTACTGCTTTTTCCCCGGTTTTATATTCATGTAGTAACCCATTGGTCATAAAAATACTATAGTCAATCCCAAGACCAAAAATAAAAGTTGAAATTATAATATTAAAGATGTTAAACTCTAGTGAGAATAATCCCATTATACCAATTGTTAGCAACCATGTGATTGCTATAGGAATGCTTGTTACCAAGGTAAGAGATAAACTTCTATAAAATAATAAAAGGATAAGCAACACAACAATTAATGAGTAACCTACTAGTTTGTTAAAATCATTTTTTAGATTCCCTAAAAAGGTTTCATTCATATGTTTCCTGTCAATAACAATAGTTTGAGGTTGATCTTTAAAAATATCAACTATATGTTGCGCATTTTCATCTTTTACTTTAACGAGCGTTGTTGCAGTGATAAAATCATCTTTTGTTGTTATATAGTCTGCAATAGAAATCGTTTTTAAAGCATTATAATCTGTAATTTTAAGAGGTTTGAAATTCGATTCTAAGAGGGTATAAAAAGCATTAAAACTAGTTGGCTTAAAACCTAACTTGTTTCCACTTTCAATAAGATTAGCTTTTGTATTTGCTATTGTATTAGTGTTCCAAAAAGAATTCCATTTCGAGATTCTTTCTTTTTGAGTTTTTTCTGAATAAATTAAAGATCCAATCGAGCTAAAATCGATTACTTTTCCTTCCTCTTTTAGTAGTTGTAGCTTTTCGAAAATCTTGTCATTTACCTGTAAGGCACCTTGCTCTGAATTTTCGTAGGCCGCCAGGTAAATTGATTTTGAAGCAATATTAGTTAGAGCATCTAACCTTAACTGTGCATCTTTTAGCTCTTGTGGCTCGAAGTTTAGCTTAGAAATATCATTATTAAACTGTACTTTATTATAGGTGAACAGACTTACAATTAATAACAACGTTAATGTTATAATTGCCCATTTGTTTTTATGTAAAGGGTATTGGGCGGCATTATCTATTAATGTTGTTTTTGGCCTTTTTTGAGAAGCACTTTTATATACTTGGGGGATGAAAATTAATGCGAAAAAAGAGGACCCAACAACGCTTATGGCTGCAAAAATACCTAAATCCTGAAGTGCTTGTGATTCTAAAAATAATAAACATAAAAAGGCTAAAGCGGTTGTTAAACTACTCATTAAAACCGGAGTAGTGATTTCTTTGTAAACGGCTTTAATATTAGTGTTACTTCTTATGTGTGTCAAAATATGAAGTGAGTAATCCAAAGTAACACCTAGTAGTACAGAGCCAATACCCAGGGATATTGCAGAAATTTTTACGCGAATTAAATACAATAAGGCAATAGCTAATAACCCTCCGAAAATTGTTGGAACAAATAGAATAATCGGAATGGTAATTTTTCTATAAAAGAAGATGAGTATGATCAATAAAATAGTAATAGCAATACTAATGGTTAGTTGGATATCGCGTTTTATCTGTTTGGCATTTGCCACAGCGATTAAAGCACCTCCAAAATATTCACTTTGTACTTTACCATTAAAAAGATCATTAAGTTGATCATTTATTTGATAAAGATCCTCTACAAACGCAGCATTTTTGGACGTTTCGCTAGATTTTAATTTAGGAGTTATAAATAATAGAACATGATTTTGATCTTTACTAAGTAAAAAACCATTGTGCAAAGTGAAATCATCACCAAAACTAAGTTGCTGTAATTTTTTTAAAGCAATAAATGATAACCCTAATGGGTCCTTCAAAATATTATCTTTTGCAATGATTCCTGTTGGTGAGATTAAGGTTTTATAATTGCGATTCGTTATAGCTTCAATGCTATCCTTTTGAATTTTGTTTTTAATGTCATCATAATCATTTTCTTGTAAAAAAAGAGGGAGGTTTTTGTATACAAAATCCAAAGTATTAAAAATGTCTTCTTCTTCAACTTTACCTTGAATTTGTTTGATGTGTTCGCCAGATTTTATAGTAACACTATCAATAAATTGTGCTGCATATTTGGTAAGATCATCAACTGACCCTTCAGGCTGACGTGTAATGTTTACTATGATTTTATCAGCAAAATTTACTGATTTTAATACTTTTTGAATCTCAGAAGTCTTATCATTTGTAGGAATCAATTTAGTAATATCTTCTTCAAATTCAATTTTTGAAGCTATCAATAATAAGCCCAAAATAATGAGTGCAAATATTCCAAAGCCTATTACTTTTTTGGAAACAATAGATGTATATAAACTATAAAAAAAGCGATCCATCATGATGCATTATTTTTTTTATAAAAAATGGTAAGAAATACATATCCTAAAATCCCTAAAGTAATAGCAGAAATTATGGCTAAAGTAAAACTACCTACAATATAGGTTTTAAGGCTTTTTATCATTTCAAAATCTTCGCCAATATTGGTAAATGATGGTTGAGACTCTCCAAAAATAAAACTACCTACTTTTAAGCTTATAAAAATGATAAAAGGAATGAAAGGAGGCAAGCTTACATTAGAAAAGGCAAAAGCTATTACCTTGTTTAGTTTGAAAAAAACAGCTAAAAAGAGTACCAGCACTGTATGAAATCCCCATAGTGGTGATATTCCTATGAAAACCCCTAGAGCTACTGATAATGCTTTTTTTTGTGGGGAATCTTGATTCTCTAAGAAATCTTCAAGAAAGAAACGTTTTATCCCTTTTTTTTTAACTTTCCGAAATATATTTCTCGGTTTTATATATAAAAAGGCCACTGTAACCAACCAGGTGTTAAGAATACTTATTCTGGTAAAGTCTTTAAAAGGTCTAAAATGTGATACCCTTTCGGTTTCATCATATAGTACTTGTACTGGAATATTTTTTACAATAACATCATTCCAGGCTGCTTTTACAATAACCTCTATTTCAAATTCAAATTTTGAAGTATAAAAATTCAAATTTGCTAAATTTTCTAATGGGTATAATCTATATCCAGACTGGGTATCCTGAAGTTTTGTACCTGTTTCTACCCAAAACCAGAAGTTAGAAAACTTATTTCCGAAACTACTTTTTTTAGGGACGCTTTCCTGGCTCATATTTCTTGCACCAATGAGCAAGATATTTTTATTTTCAGACTTATCTAAAGCGGTAATAAAAGCAGGAATGTCTTCAGGGAAATGCTGGCCGTCAGAATCTATAGTAATTGCGTACTGATAGCCTTGTTTTTGTGCATATGCAAATCCAACACGTAAAGCATTACCCTTACCTTTATTTTTTGGCAGATGGATTTGTTGAACCTGAGAATATTCCTTTAATATCTCCTGAGTAGAATCTGTGGCTCCATCGTTTACAACGATAATATTTTTAGTATAAAGTAATACTCCATCTATAACCCGTCGTAATGTTTTACAATTATTGTAGGTAGGGATTATTACACATACGTTGAATAGGTCGATTTTTTGTTTTGTAAACTCTTTTATCACTCAATTGAAGTGTTTCAATTTTTAAGGAACTAAAATTACTGCTTTTTCTTCATCACTAAAAGCTTTCGATTGCAAAATATACTCACCGATATGCTTTTTTAAAATTTTAGGTTTTATAGTCTTGTATTGTTTAAGCAGAAATAATTTGTCTTCTTTTATATTGGATTTATATCTTAGTAATTTGGGAGTGTTTTCTTGTATTCCTATACGTATAAAACGAGCCTCAACAGCATTTGGTGATTTCTTTATTGCAAATTCTATATATGTAACCCCTTCTATAAACAGTCGTTTTTTTTCTTTAAGATTTCTCTCATACTTGGCCTGTAATGTAATAGCAGCTCCTTTGTAAGCCACCAAAACAATATTATCTTCTTTATTTACAGATGCAAGTTGCTTATTAAGTGCAGCTACTTTTGTTTTGTCATGAGCGGCTTCTTTATATGCAATTCTAATAGTATCCAAATCTATTGAGAGCATAGTAAGAGAAAATGATATGAATACAATTAAAAATTTCACTCGTTCAGGTTTTTAAATCACTTCAATAAATTAAATTTACGTTGTTTTAAAATTGGCAGTTAATTTTAAAGCAACCGTATCTTCAAATTTAGTTATATTTTTTACTTTATACGTATCATCTGTTTTGGTAATATCTAGGGTTAAAACTAAATCTGGATTTTTTTCCGGATTTATGATAGCCATAAATTTAATATTACTAGAGGATTGCATAAATAGTTTTTTATCTACAATACCTTCTGTTAGTTCTTTTATTATTTGCATCATACAAACACCTGGAGTTACAGGGTTTCCTGGGAAATGACCTTTAAAAATCTCATGGTTTTTGTTGATGGTAATAGTTGCTGTTGATACATTTTCAACAGTTTCTAATGTATTTGCGGTGTAAAAATCTTTTAGTAACATATGTAATTAGAAATTAAATCTATACGATAGTCCAACTTGAAAAACGCGGTTAAATTGACTTTTTTCTTCGTATATCGATTGTGTTGAAAAATCATGAAAATCACCAGAAAATACATCTAATGTACCATGTTTGTATCTCGCTTCTATGGTAATGCCGTTTTTGAATTCGTAACCAAGACCACCTGCAATAGAAAGATCTACAAAGGTAATGTCATTACCTTCTTCTCTGTTTACTAAACTTACGGGTGTATCATCAAAATCAAAATCAAGACTTGGTGCAATGATCAAATGTAATCCTGTATTTCTAACAAAAAATTTATTAGTGGCGGATATTGAGATGTAATGAATTTCGAGGTCATCTCCATTTGAAAATTTGTTGTTTCCTCCTTGATTAGAGTATCCTACTTCGGGTTGAAGTGCATATAATTCTGAGAATCTGATATGTAATAAAGCTCCTATGTAAATACCTGCTTTGGTTTCTAAATTGGCATTAGAAAGATCCGAAATGTTAACACCACCTCTTAATCCAAAAGATGTTTTGCTCTGTGCAGAAACCGCCCCAAAAACGCCAAGAAAGGCTATAATTAATAAAAGATTTCTCATTTTTGAATTGATTTTAAATTAATTTTAAGTTTTAGATTCTTATGCTCAATCGCAATTAAGTTTGCAATAGTATCACTAATTTCTGAAAATGTAAAAACTACTTTTTCTTTTCTATTCCCAGTTCTAACAATTTTATGTATTTCATTATTTATAGTGTAATAATAATGCTTATTGTTATTAATTTTAGTTTCAAAAACAACATCGTTATGATATAAAAATGTATTTAAAAACATTGGATTTTCTTCAATCAATGCTTTAAAATCTTTTTTTAAAATATTTATTAAAATCTTTTTATTAAAATCCTCCAAGATGTAATTTACAGTAAAGCTGTCATTAATAAATGAAAAGTCAAAAATTTTGTTCCCCATTTCTGTAGTAAATACAACTCGATGATTTTTGTCCTCGATCTTTTTTACAATAAAGATTCCGCCAAAATGTTTTTTGTAAACATCAATATTTGCTTTATATACATAATCTTTTGTCTTATCTGAAAAATACAAGTTCCTTACTTTTATATCAGATGCTTCTCTTTTAATGAAATTGTTTTTCTTTGGATAGGAAGCACACCCTATACATATAAAACAAAAACTAATGAGCAAATATTTCATCTGCCAAAGGGGTGTTTAAGACTCTGTTGCTAAATACTATTCTTGTATAATCATTCGAAGGTTCAATCATTTTTACTTCAACAACATCACCTTTGGAATTAAATGTAATGTGAAATGCTTTAATAAATTTTTCGAATTTTTTGTTTTTGGGAGTAAAATGTACTTCGCTATTTTCCTGGTTTTTATAATAACTGATACTAAATTCATCATCATTAAACATATCTCCTTTTACACTGTTAATAATAAGCTTGTTCAATTGCTTAAACTGCTCACTAGACCCTATATCGACATTACTTTTATTACCTTCATCATTAATGTATAGTGTCTTGTTTTTGAACAATACAGAGTATTTAAAAGGTTTTATATATTCCCATTTTACAATATTTGGTGTTTTAAAAGCAAGTTTTCCTGTTGTGATAATATCATTTGATAAAAAGTCCAGATGTTTGTATTGCGTAAAATCGCTTGAAATGGTTTTTGTTGTAGTTGCAAGAGCTTTTACTTTTGTTTTTAAGGCGTCTGCTTCTATAGTGCTCATTTTGGTCTGAGCAGATAAAGTTGAGACAATAAATAATAGTATATAAATAATTTTAGGCATATGCTTTTATCTTAAATAAAGAATCTACTGTAACCGATTCTATATTTTGTTGTTGTAAAAATAACAATAACTGTTCCAAAACAATAATTGTTTTTAAACTTGTATCATGTAGTAAAATAACATCCCCTTTGAATAGTTTTTTTGTTATTCGTTTTAGTACTTTATCAGAACTTCTGGATGTTGTGTCTAGAGATCTAACATTCCATCCTATAGATTGTAATCCTGTGACTTTTAGTGCTTTTTTAATTCTTGGATTTGTTACACCAAAAGCGGGCCGGTAAAGTTGCATAGTTAGCCCTGTTACTTCTTTTGCTATGGCGTTGGTTTGTTGTAACTCTGAAATTACTTCTTTGGTTTTCAAAAAACCAAAAGAGTTTGGGTGTGAATATGTGTGATTACCAATAATATGTCCTTGCTTTATAATTTCTTTAGTTAATTCGGGATACGTCTCAATATGTTGTCCAATGCAAAAAAAAGTAGCTTTTGCATTATACTGTTTTAAGAGTTTTAAGACTTGAGGTGTGAATTCTGGGTTTGGTCCATCATCAAAAGTTATAGCAACATGATTATCTTTTATATCCTTATTCGCATTAAGAGAGGTGAAATGGTAGTTCCATTGTATAAGTCCAGAACCAGCCATAGTAATAATTAACCATATAAAAGCTAATAAGAAATAAGACCATACCGGTATTTCTATTGAGTAATTGGTTATGTGTAAAACCAAAAAAGCGAGTGCTGTTATTCTATTGACGTATTTAAAATTTAGCATTTACGCAGTAAAGTGAAGCTATGATTCTCTCCTCTATATTGATTGTATAATAAAATAGTAGTAAAGTTTGATATTGATTTTTTATTTAACCTAACTACATCTGGTAATTCTTGTGTTTTTAAAATTTTTGAAGCCAACCATACCCCAAAAGACGATGCGGTATTAAATTCACCACATAAATGTTTGTAGCATATCTGTTGTGTCTCTTTGAATAGATTTAAACTTAACTCATTGTAAAATGTATCGTATTTTACATCTCCATTATTCCCTAATACAATAGCATCTATATCGTCAATAGTTAAGTCATTATCCTTTAAAAATAGTTGAGCTGCGTGAGAAACTTCAGTTTCTGATAATGTATTATAGGTTTGTATTGCTATAACTTCGGCATAGCTCGAGTCTTGTTTTTTAGTTGATACTACAAAGAAATTTGCACCTTCTCCAAATATTGCACCTTCTGTTTTAGAATCCAATACCTTAGTAGATTCAGTTTTTTCTGGCTTAATATGGTTAATAAGTTTGTGAATGGTAATTGTGTGATCGCCATGTTCATCAACACCTCCGATTAGAATAGTATCGGCCTCATTATTTTCTAATTGTAATTGAGCGTCTAATAATGCTGATTCAAAAGATACACTTGCATGTACATATGTAAAATTGTAGCCTTTACATTGAAGTCCTAAAGCGATTTGCCCACCAACTGTATTATGCGTTGATTGTATAAATGAAGTAGGGGTGAGGTATTGTTCGTTATTGTCTATAATTGCACTAACAAATTTTTCTGAATCCCTAACGCATCCCATTCCTGTTCCTGTAATAATGGCATCAACATTTTCTATGTTTGCGTCTTTCAATGCAATTCTGGAGGCAACAACTCCCATTTTAATACCTTTTGCCATTCTACGTGCTGCAGCAGGTGGAATATATTCTTTATAATTTGGATTAACCACAGAAATCACATTATCTGTATAGGTAAAGATTTCTTTCAAAAACTCAGTATTATCAAAAGTTTTTTGAGATGAAATAGATCCGACACCGGTTATATAGACTGCACTCATATCTCTTTAATTAAACAGTTTTTGCATATAGGTATTCCCTTTGTTTACTATTGTTCTTTTGAAAAAATTACTGTAGAACAATTACCTCCGAAACCTAAGGAATTAGACAGCACCGTATGCAATTCTTTTTCTTTAAGTTCTAATTGTGGTGTGATATCAAACTCCTTCATCTGAGTTTTAAAATTGAGATTTGGATAGATGATATTATGTTGAAGGGCTAGTACGGCATAAACAGCTTCGATAGCTCCTGCTGCGGCCAAAGTATGTCCTGTATATGCTTTTGTAGAGCTGAAATCGGGAATTTCTTCACCAAAAACTCTTAGAATAGCACGTCCTTCAGATAAATCATTATTTCCTGTTGCTGTTCCGTGTGCATTAATATAATCAATATCTTTTGCTGTGTAGGCTGCAACTTTTATGGCTTTTTGCATTGCTAAAGTTGCCCCATCTCCATTTTCTGAAGATGCCGTTTGATGATAGGCGTCATTTGCGTTACCATATCCTTTAACATATCCCAGCACTTCTTTTTTTTCTGCAGCAATAACTTTATCAGATTCTAGTACTAAGAAAGCGGCAGCTTCACCTAAATTTAACCCTTTTCTATTTTCGTCAAAAGGAGTATTATAAGTATCAGATAAGATCATTAGGGTTTTAAACCCATTAATGGTAAACTTAGACAAACAATCTGCACCACCAACAACAACTCTGTCTAGTTTTCCTGATTTAATCAATCGGGCACCGAACATTATAGCATTTGCAGCAGAAGAACAAGCTGTACTTATTGTAGTTACCAGGCTTTTTTTGATCCCTAACTGTTCTGCAATTTTTTGAGTAGAATCTCCGGCATGGTGACCTTCGATATATTTTTGGGTGTTTTTATTTTCAAGATAATCATAATAGTAAGCTTCTGTCATATCCATCCCACCAACACTGGTTGCTGAAACTAGTCCTGTTTTATAGGCATTGATATCAGAAATTCTAGCGTCTTGTATTGCCTGCTTAGCAGCAATAGCACCTAATAAAGCCGTTCTTGAGTAATTGTTATCAGGAGTTAGACCCAACTGTTGTTCTAACTCCAGATTTGTAGATGCAATTTCACCGACCATAATAGCGTCTTTATGAATGGTATCAATTTTGGAAACTCTAGAGATTCCTTTTTCACCATTAATAAGTGATTGGTAATTTTCTGCAACATTGTTTCCAATAGCAGAAATTATTCCCATTCCGGTTATAGCAACACCTTTACTCATTTAAATATAAATAAAATTTATTTTGTTCTATGTTCAGAAATGTATTTTGCCATTACTTCTATAGATGCAAAAATCTCGCGTCCTTCTTTAGGATCAGTTAATTTAATGCCGTAGTTTTTATCTAGCATTACAATTAACTCTAATGCATCAATTGAGTCTAAGCCTAAACCATCACCAAAAAGAATATCGTCATCAGCAATATCTTCAACAGCAATATCTTCAAGATTTAATTGCTCAATAATGTTTTCCTTTAGTTCTTGTTTTAAAACCTCCATATTATGTATTATATAAATTTACTATATTTTGTTTAGTATGCGTTGTGGTTCCTTCTTTAGAAACCAAGTATAAAAATGCGTCATATGCTACCCCATCAAATTCTACCCATCCACAAAGTGCTTCATTAGCTTTATTTGCTGATAATAGACTATTTGTATAGTCTGATAAATACTCGGCATTAAAGCTGTCAAAGATAAAAAAACTATTTTCAGAATGAAGTTTATATTTTATACTAATCTCACCAATACAAATATTGGGTAATGTATAAACAAAAACAGCAGGACTTGGATAGTAATTATCTTCATTTTGAATAGATTCCTGATGTTTTTCATCGGTATCTAAACTGGATGATTTATTTGAAAACACAATAGCAATGTTGTTTTCGTCTTCTATATTTAATTTTTCTTTTTGTAGGATAAGATCTGATGCCAAAAATGCAAGTTTACTTAGCCCATCCATTTTAAAGAATTTAGGATATTTAATATCAAAACTTCTATAGGCAGCTTTTATAAATTCTAAAAACTCTAAAGTGTCTTTATCATCATATATAACAGATCCGTTTAAAGAGACTTTATTATCTTTTATGTGACAGAATGATTTTATATAAAATCCAGACTCCATAAATCGATTACTTTTTTTTACAGACAAATATGGTATGGTACTCTCCTACAGCCAAATCTTCTTTTATTACTAACCCAGCTTGGTTTGCTAATTCAATCAATTCGGTAGCTTTATACATTTTACTGTTTCCATTGGCCAATACCGTAAAATATAGTGATGTAGCTTCTAAGATAAATTTTGCATTATCGAATTTTTGTCTGTCGGTGTATGTTTCCATTATCAATAGCTCGGTATTCTCATCCATAGACTCTACACAAACTTTTAATATTTTTAGAATTTCATCTTTAGAAAAACAATCTAAGAATTGACACATCCATATAGTATCTGCCCCGGTTGGGATTTTTGGATTTTCAGATAGCCAATCTATTTCATGACCGGTGACACGATTTTCAAATTGATTGTCTTTTACTGCAGCAAGGGCTTTTTTTAATTGACCAGGTAAGTCAATCATTTTTACAGAAACATCATCATTGTAATTGCAACAGCTAATGGCAAATTTTCCTGTATTTGCACCAATGTCAAATATCAATTTTGGATTTTTTCTAAAAACAATTTGTAATGCATCCTGAAATATATCATCAGAATAATGATGATCGAATTCAAACCAGGATTTTTGTATTTGCGGATCTAATTGTGATAAACCTTCATATATAGTATCCCAATTTCCTAATTCTTTTAAGCCTTCGGGTTTCCCTTCTTTAATAGAATCGTTTAAATGATACAGCCCTTTATAGCAGACATCATTCGTGAAATTGATGTTAACATCAACGGTTTTATTATAATTTAAAAAATAACCAATATTAGTCAACTCATAGGCGTTGTCTTCATTTTTACTAACAATATTAGAGCTTTCGGCAATTTCTAATAAAACACCAATACCATAATTGCTAATAGATAATTCTTTGGAAATATCCTCTAATGTGACCCCTCCTTTTTTTCTTCTATCAAAAATAAGGTTTAGAACCCCTAGTTTTCGTAAAGAAATTGTTGCTTGAAAAACGAAAGGTGCAAAGGCTATTTTTTGTGCTTCCTGAATTGCGTCTATAGCTTTTATAGTTTGAACTGACATATTTTATAAATATAAATTATTTTATTTTTTGGAATACAACTGCAGTATTACAACCTCCAAATCCGGAGGCGGTTTTTAGAAAAATATTTAATTGTTTTGGGGTAGTTTTTGTGATGATATTTAAAGGTTTTGATGTTCCAGGTTTATTAAAACCTAATGAGGTATATAAAGTATTTTTGTGTAATGAATACATCCCGACAATAGTCTCGACTAATCCTGAGGCTCCTAAAGTATGTCCAAAATAGCCTTTTAAACTATTTAAAGGTACTTTGCTTAAATGAAGTCTGTTAAATGCAATTGATTCTGTTTCATCATTAAACAGTGTTGCTGTTCCATGAGCTGAAATGTAATCAACATCGGTATGGGTGACATTAGCTTCTTTAAAAGCAGACTGTACACTTCGATATAAACCTTCTCCGGTTCGTGAAGGTCCCGAAATATGATTTGCATCGTTACATGAACCTTCACCCAAAATAGCAACTGCTTCTTTTGGTAGTCCTTTTTCATTATTAGTAACTAAAATACTGGCAGCTACTTCTCCTATATTAACTCCTGTTCTGTCTTTGTCATAAGGTTTACAGGGTTCATTACTTAACGCTTGAAACGAGTTAAAACCAGTTATTATAAATTGGCTTACCATATCTCCACTAACAATAAATACATCATCATAGGTGCCATGATTAATATAGCGTTTGGCAATTGCAATAGATAAAATCCCTGAAACACATGCATTAGAAACAACAATGGCATCATTTTTAAACCCTAAAGTTTCTTTGATCACTTTTCCTAAGGTACTTAAATAAGCTCGTTCTTTAGAAAATCCATTGTTTTTATCTAAGACATCAATATTACCTTTGGTTGTAGATATAATAAGTCCTACACGATTTGTTAAAGGTATTTTAGATGCTTTAATAACTTTGCTTAAGGAAGAGATCATCATCTGTTCTAGACGAGTAAACTGTCCTTCATTATTTAATTGCTCAAAATCAGCATATAAATCTTCTGTATTTATTATTGAAGAATAAAATGGAGTAGGCAACATGTTTTTATCATCAACAAGTTGTAAACCAGAGTTTTCATTATGAATATTCTGCACAACCGTTTTGCTGTCAAAACCAAGTGATGATATTATATTATTATATGAAGCGTAAATTTTACTCATCTAATTTTATAAGGCCTTCTTTTTGTTTCCATTTGGTAAAGAAAGATGGAATTGTTAGCGATAGTTCGCCATTTCCAATATCTCCAACAAATACTTGTACAGTTTCTCCTGTGCAGACTAATTTATGATTTTGGTTATAAATTTCATATCTAAAAATCATTTTAGCAGCAGGACTATCTACATAAATTGTTTTTATGGTAGCAATATCTCCATATCGTAATGGTAGTTTATGTTCTGTACTAGATTTTACGATTGGTGTTGCGTAACCAAATTTTTTTTGATCTAAATAAGAAATACCATGATGTCTCCCAAAAGCTTCCCTACCATCCTCAAAATATTGAATGTAATTACCATGCCAGACAATCCCTAAGGGGTCAGTTTCGACAAAACGTACTCTGACCTGGCTGGTAAAACTTATTTCTTTGTTGTTTTTAGACTGCATTTTTCTTTTCATTATAAACAATAGAAATTAAAGCTGTTATTATAAAAAATAATAAAAGTAATATTATTTCTGGAACAAGTTCTATAAAGTTGGCATTTCGCAAAAATACATCATAGAAGGCATTTAACCCCCAATTCATTGGCGAAATATTTGATAACAGTTGCATGAATTTTGGCATTACAAAAACAGGTACCCAAACACCTCCCAAAGCGGCTAGAATAACTACAAAGGTTGCCCCAAATGGAGCAGACTGTTCTTGCGTTTTTGCAACCGTTCCTAACAATAACCCTAATCCTATCGCAGCTAAACCTGCAAAAAAAGCAACAATAAACAGATTAAATATTCTTCCCGATACGTCTAATGTTGGTAAACCTAATTTAGGAAATAAAAACACTCCTATTGCTAGCATTAAAGTAAATTGTATGAGGCAAACAGCCAAATAGACGACTGTTTTTCCCCCTAATACTATTGCATAGGATACAGGATTTGTTCTTAATCGTACAAAGGTTCCTTGATTTTTTTCTTTTACAATATTTATAGATAAAGGTACTATAATAAAAAAGATGGCAAATAAAGTCCAGGCAGGTACATTGTGCTGCGCCGAATTGGGTATGATCTCTTTGTCTCCTTGTTTTGGAACTATTTCTTTAAAGCTGATAAAATTGTCGGTTTCAAAAATAACCTCGGTATCATCCTCTGATACTTGTTTATGAAAAGCCTTGTATATAGATTGTGTTTCTATTTTGGAAATCATCTTATCTATACCATTTTTTACAGAACTTTTAAAGGTAAGTTGAGTTGCCGGATCAAAATATAATCTAACCTCTTTGCTTAAAATAGTTTCTTCTGGTTGAACTTCTTTTTCTTCTTCCTCTAAACCAAATTTTGATAAAATACCTTCCACATTCTGATTGACTTTTTTATCTAAATCTGATGATAATTTTTCTGGAATGATGATCGCTAATTGATAATTTCCTTTAAATACCAGATCTCTGGCTTCTTGCTCTTTATCTTTTTGAATGACCTCAAAAGTATTAGACGCTGTTAAGCTACTAATTATAGTCTCAGAAACACGACCATTATCATTATTTACAAGAAGTATAGGAATCTTGGTATCGCTAATCGTTTTAAAGCTACTGTCTTGAATTATTGTTATCGTGATGATTAGTACGATAGGCATTATGAATAAAATAGCAATGCCTCCAATATCTCTAGTGAGTAATAAAAACTCTTTATATGTAGAAGCCCATAATTTATGCATGATCTCTTAATGCTTTCCCGGTTAATGCTAAAAATACATCTTCAAGGTTATTTGCATTTTTTTGATTAGAAATTAATTCTTGTGGTTCTCCTTGAGATATTATTTTTCCATGATCTATAATAGCTACTTTGGTACAAAAGTCTTCAGCTTCATTTAGATGATGTGATGTGTAAATAATAGTAGTTCCTTTTTTGTTTAATAATTTTAAGTAATTGATAATTACATTTTTAGATTGTACATCCACCCCAACAGTTGGTTCGTCTAAGAATAATACTTTGGGTTCGTGTAATATACTAGCAATTAAATTAATACGACGTTTCATTCCTCCAGAAAACGTACTCACTTTTTTATTAGCAAACTTAGACAGACCTAATGTTTCAATTGCTTGGCTTATTTTAGATTTTAATAACTGTCCTTTTAAGCCATACATGCTTCCAAAATAGGTAAGGTTTTCATTAGCAGTTAACGTCGGGTATAAAGCATATTCTTGTGGCACAATACCAATGAGTTGTTTTAATTGATTGGGATTTTTATAGGTTAGACCATCTATAGTAAATGATCCTGATGTGGGTTTTATTAAAGAACATAACAATGAAATTAATGTAGTCTTTCCTGCACCATTTGGACCAAGTAGTCCAAAAATTTCTTTTTCATCGATAAACAAATCTAAATCTGATACAGAATATGCTTCTGCACCTTTATATTTTTTAGATAAGTGTTCAATTTTAATCATGCTTTATTTTACTATTAAATAGCTTTCTTTAGTTTTTTAAAGAAAACTTCTTCTCGATTTGCTATATCATCTAGTTGCGAAGCAATATCGTTATATGCATCATCTTTTGCGCTTCGGTTTTTGTATATACGAGAAGCATCTAAAGCAAAATCTCTCCACGAATCACCAATTGTAGTCATTTCAGTAGATAACTCGACTAATGTATTATTTTTTAATACTTTACCTGCCTCTTGTAAGAATGCGGCATAGATATATCTAAATCCGCCACCGCCGGTTCCTATTTCTTCTTGCATTCTAACTACTTGCCCTAAATAATGATTGGCTACTTTTGTGCCTTTCTTCTTCGGCCATTTGCGAATTAATTTAGCAACCGTTCGAATTCCTTTAACTCCAACAATAGGTACAGGAGCAAGCATTTCTCTACAGGTTTGTTTAATTCCTTTAACTATGGCTTTTTCTAAATCCAACTCTTTAGGGAAATCGATAGGATAGTACATATGCCCTTTAGGAGCGAAAGCACCTTTGGCAAAACGTACTTTTTCCAATTCTTTTGCTGTTAAAGTTGTAACGGTCTCCATTACAGGATCACTAATTAAGTACGAATCTTCTTTTTTTCCGTATACAACTAAGTTATGAGCATTAAAATGAAAACGATATTCGTCGGGAAAATATACTAGATTATATACCCCAACTTGAAGCCCTACAGGGTTATTCTTGTTAAGATTTTCGTCTAAACGTGCTTTTGCACTCTGAGGTGTTTTGAATTTTTCTCGTTTTATTTTTATACCAACTCTTTTTGCAAATCGTTTAAAAATAAAACCAGGCATTGCTCGGTAAGTAAGGGCAGGAGCGTGGTTTACCATTAAAAACGGGATGTAACAAAATAACAAACCTGATCCGATACCAAAGACCATAGGTTCACTAACATTGAAACCATTATGCTTCATTAAATTAGACACAACACCATTTTCGCAGTGTGCAGATTGATGGTGTGTAAAATTAATTTCCATGTTCAATGTGTTTTAATTGATCTGCGGTGATTTCGAAAACGTCAGCGTATTTTTGTAATATTTTTTGAGATAGTTTATGAAACACTTTTGGTTTAAAGTGCCTTTTAACCCGCCATTTCCATAGACCAACATAACTAGCTAAAATAGTAATGTCCATTTTATGTAGTTCCATATAATATTCTATTGGGCTTGTCTGGTTATTTAAAACTCTAATTTTTGCGCTTTCTATACGTTCGTTTATTTCCTGTAGCGCATTGTTTAATGCAATGGTCTTAGGGGTCCATCCACTGCTACCTGCAGTTGTATACTCTCCATTTTCATTAACGGCATAGCATAGCTCTTTAAAGTTTGCAGACTTTAAGCTGCCTTTATCTTGTGGAATCTCACTTTTTTTCATAGCACACCTATTTCATTTCCTGAATAAATAAATTCATTTCACAAGATAATAATTCTTTATCTGCTTCATGGATAGTACACTCTAATGTACACATGCTGTATTGTTCGGTGTCGAATCGGGATTTTAAAACAGCCTTAGAAACTATTGTCTTTCCTATACTAGGGCAGCTATGCACTACAACTTTTTTTATTGCACTAATAAAACCAATAAGTTTTGTGCCTTCGCCCTCTAGATCATCATCTTCAAAATAACTCTTACCAACGATTGAGGAGCAGGTTTGAGCAGCATTTTCTACCATACCAATTTCACTGAAAATAGTATCGTTAACAAAAATGCAATCTGATTTTATATCAAAAGAGGTTGCTACATGTTCATCATCTATAGATAATACCCTGTCTACCATTAAAAATGGTGCTCGATGTGGCAGGAATTTAGCGATATCTAATGTTTTGACTTTATCCATTAACTAGCAATAACTGTTTTCATTTGCCCAGAAGCAATCACTTCTTTTTTGGCGTTAAATACCTCAATTTTGACCATAGTAACTCCCATAAATTCATGTAAGATTTCAGCTTCGGTAGTTATAGTCTCATTTAATTTTGGAAGATAAAAAACTTCTACTTTTTTTATTGATCCTATATAGCCTGTGGGAGCGAGTTCGTCTCTAAGAAAATAATCATAACCTGTATGTAAAGCTACAGTTTGTGCCATATTTTCTATAATCCCTGGTTCTAAAAATAGATTGTCTTTTAGAAAAAGGTTGTTTTCTGTGATTTTGAAAGAGGATGCAACACTTGTCTCAGAAAAACCTAACAAAGTATCTACCATTTCGAAAGGCTCTTTTTGAGGTATTAAGTGTTTAATATTTGTAATAGGAAATTTTGTGTTTTTCATTTTAACAAACGGTTAAAAGTGCCACCGAATATGAAAAACGGGAGCTTTCTGGTACAGAAAGTAAAATTTTATTTCCTTTTTTTAATTTTCCAGTATTCACTAATTCTTCTAACATAATATAAATAGAACCAGCACCAACATTTCCTACCTTACTTAAATTGATAAACCAATTTTCCCAAGGTATTTCTACACCATTATCTTTCATAGCTTCATATAAGGCATCTTTAAAATAGTATGAAGAAATGTGTGGTAAATAATACGTGATGTCTTCTGGGTTAATATCATGTTTGTCAAATACTTTAACTAAGGTTTCTACAGCCTTTGTTAGAATATTTTCTGATAGTAATTTAACATCTTGCTTTATTGCGAATAGTGATTTTTGTGCCCATTCTTCTGATGGGTATTCACTCCATGGTTTGAGTTCTCCATTGTCTAGCTTATCTCCTCCGGCATACATGCATGCTTCTATTTCATGAGCATAAGAATACGCATCCATCCATTCAATTTTTAAAGGAAGATGACCATTAGGTTTATCTTCTAAAAGAAAAGCTCCGGCGCCATCAGATAACATCCAACGTAAGAAATCTTTATTAAAAGCTAAAATAGGTGTTTCTTCTAACTTTTTTAAATGCTCTATTTCATTTTTAAAAACATCTGATTTCATCCACGAAGATGCACGTTCAGATCCTGTGCAAACTGCATTAGTATTTTGGCCTGATTTGATTGCAAGGTAACCAAATTTTAAAGCACTCATACCAGAACAACAGGCTCCTGAAGGGGAATTGATTTCTACATTCCCATTTTTTAAAAACCCATGAACCATAGCAGCATGCGATGGTAATATTTGATCAGGACTACCTGTACCACAAGATAATAATTCAATATTTTCTGTAGTAAAACTTTCATCACACAAAAGCTCTACAGCTTCTTTAGTAAGCTGAGCATTATTATGTGTTATATTTCCGTCATTATCAATCGCATAATATCTGGTTTTTATTTGATTATTTCGTAAAACAATTCTTCGGCCTTTTGATACTTTTCCATCTAGAATGCCCAACCTCTCTTCCATCTGATCATTATCGATTGGGTCGTTAGGTAAAAACTTTGATATTCTGGTAATGTATACGTCTTTCATTAATTATTTTTTGTATCAACAGATGAATAATATTTTTTTTCTCTGCTAATTTTTTTATACATAAAAATATAAGCAGTCAAAAATACAATAAAAACTAGTGGTGCTATAATCCAAATAGCAAATAACAAGTAATAATTAAAAAAAACAAGGAGATTTTCACGTCCAGTCTTACTTGTTTTTCCTTTTTTGTAAGCTAAGTTGGCTATTTTAGAAAATATAATATTGCCTCGCTTGTCTACAATAATTAGAAACGGTTTGATTTTTACCGCACCTAATTGCACTAATTTTTTTTGTAATCCTGAAAAATTACTAGCAAGTAATGCATCCTTTATAGAAGGAGTGAATTTTGCTACATTCTTTATGTCTTTATCAGAAACTCCTGGTTTAGGGAAAAAACCTAAAAATCGACTTTTTTTTCCTTTAAACATCCAGTGTTTTATAGTTAATACACTTATGTGATTAATGTGTCTGTCTACTAAGGCAATATTCCCTACTAGTTTTGCATTACAAGACGCTAAAAGAATTTTCATTTTCTCCTGTGCTTGAATCCACAAATTTCTACACCCGATTACTGTAATCACAGGTGTGTTATCCAATATTTTTTTAGCACTTTCTGACTTTAAAAAAGAATTGATAGGGATAGAAGGGGTTAGATACCAGATTTGATAGCCAAGTATCACTAAATCGTATTTTTGATTTGTTATTTCTGAAGGAATTGGTTTGATTTTTTCTGGTATCTGAAGAAATGCTTCTGGGAAAACACCAAAAAAAGCTTTTTTATTCCATGGAAAAGGATAAGGTTTTTCCATTTCAATTTTATGATGTGTTACCTTTATTTCTTCAGAAGAAGCTATAGGAGAAACTATGTTTTTAACAATTTCTGACAATTGCCCGGACTGCGAATAATGGATCACTAAAACATGTTTCATTTTACTTATCATTTACACTCCAAAAATCGAAATAGTTAAACCATTGTAATGGATATTTGTCTAGCATCCATTTTAAGCTTTCTGTATATTCTTTTAATAGTTCTTTGGCATCTCTATGTTTTGCTTTGGCCTTTCTCGCATAAAGGTGGTAATGAGTATTTGTTTCTTTCATTACATATACAAAAAGCACAGGTACTTTTAGTCTAGAAGCTAGCATAAAAGGTCCAGAAGGAAATCTAGCATCTTGTCCTAATAAATCTTGTGTTAAATATTTAGAGCCTTCAAAATAACGATCTCCAGTAATACATACGATTTCATTTCTAGCCAAAGCAGCATTAATTTGAAAAATATGAGAAAGATCTTCTTTGATGAAAATAAATTTAATATTAGATTTTGAAGTAACACTATCAAGGTAATTCTTAATTGCGGTATGCTCTATGTCTGTGGTTAGAAGACTAATTGCGGCATTCTCCTCTAGCTCACCAAAAAAATGCTCAGCAATCTCAAAATTACCAAGATGAGCACTAATAAGAATACCTCCTTTTTTTTGCTTTAAGGTTTCATTTATTAGTTCTACACCATCAAACTCGTATGTGAATTTATTTCTAAGACCCGATGATATGGCAACTTTGTCTATAATAGTCTGGCCAAAAACATAATAGCTTTGAAATATCTTTAAAAAACTTTTAAATCTAGGGTATTTAAGTCTCTTGTTTAAATAGTAATATATAGATCTACTACTAGATAAGGCAAAAAAACAAAAATATATAGCAACAAAGTATAAAATAAAATAGGCAGAGCCTAAGCCAACTTTTTTAATAAAGAAAACAAATATTTTATACCCAAGTACTGTACCTCTGGACTTTCCTTTCCATTCAGTAGTCATATATGTCTATAGCGATTTTATTTTATTTTCTATAAGGTCATAAAAATTTTGAAGAGTTACAACATTTATAAAATCTTCGCCTATTAATTTCACACCAAAATTGGATTCTACAGCTACTACAAGATCGACAAAATCTAAGCTATCTAGCTCAAGCGTTTCTTTTAAGTTTGCTTCTGGAGAGATATTTTCCCCTTCTACTTCAAACTCATCAATAAGAAAGTCGTTTATCTTTTCAATAATAACTTCTTTATCCATATTCTATTTATTAAATTTTTTTATTATTAACGCGGAATTTGTTCCCCCAAATCCAAAAGAATTAGACAAAAATACATCAATTTTTTTATCTAGAGTTTTATTAACCAAATTTAGTTTGGCTGCATCTTCATCTGGATGCTCCAAATTTATATTTGGTGCAATAAAAGAATGTTGCATCATGAGCATAGAATAAATAACTTCACTAGCTCCTGCCATCCAGCATTCATGGCCTGTCATAGATTTTGTAGAGCTTACATGTGGGCCATTTTCTCCAAAAACATTAAAGATTGCTTTTGCCTCATTAGCATCTCCAACTGGAGTTGAAGTTGCGTGGGCATTTACATAATCTATGGCTGATGTTTTGATGTTTGCTTGTTGGAGTGCGTTTTTCATAGCTCTAGAGGGGCCGTCAACATTTGGAGTAGAAATGTGCTCCCCGTTTGAAGAAAATCCATACCCTATAATTTCTCCAAGAATTGTTGCTCCTCTTTTGATTGCCGATTCATAGCTTTCTACAATAAGAGTTGCAGATCCGCCACTAGGTACTAATCCATCTCGGTTAGTGTCAAATGGGCGAGAGGCTTTTTCGGGGTGTTCTGTATTTGTAGAGAATACTCCTAAGCCATCAAAACTTCCCATGGCAAGCTGGTTTATTTCTTGAGCTCCTCCACAAACAATACAATCTTGTAATCCGCTTTTTATAAACTGATATGCCATTCCGATAGCATGGGATCCACTGGCACAAGCTGCACTAATGGTAAAGTTAATTCCTCTAAGCTTAAAAATTGTAGAAAGATTCATGGTTACAGAGGAATTCATTCCTCTAAAAATGGCTCCCGAACCTACTAATGTAGTGTCTCTTTTTTCTTTGATCTTTTCTACAGATTCAATAACCGACTGTGCAGTACTGTCATTGCCATAGAGTATACCTACCTCATTTTGATCAAGGAAAGATTGATCTATGTTTGCATTTTTTAAAGCTTCAAGTGTAGCTATATAGGCATATGTTCCTTCTTGCCCTAAACTAACACGTTGTCTTCGGGAAAGTAATTTTTTTAATTCAGGTTCTTCTACCATTCCTGTTAAACAAGAACGATATCCAAATTCTTTTCTTTTTTCATCAAAAACAATTCCAGATGTCCCGTTGTATAATGATGTTTTTACTTCTTCTAGGTTTTTACCAATACAAGAATATATACCCATTCCCGTGATTACAACTCTTCTCATATATTCTGAATTAATTTACGAGTAAATCCCACCATTTATATTGATCACTTCACCAGTAATATATGAAGCTTTTTTGGATGCTAAGAACGATACGATATGCGCTACTTCTTCAGCTTCTCCAAATCTATTGGCTGGGATTAATTTTTTAAGTTCTTTTTCGTCCAACTCATTGGTCATGTCAGTTTTAATAAACCCCGGGGCAACAGCATTTACTGTAATTTTTCTTTTGGCTATTTCTTGTGCCAGAGCTTTTGTAGCTCCAATTATAGCACCTTTGGCAGCAGAATAATTAGTTTGTCCAGCCGTTCCCTTAACTCCAGATACAGAAGCAATATTTATAATTCTACCGTATCTGTTTCGTAATAATTTTTGAATTAAATGATTTGTTACATTGTAAAACCCGTCAAGAGAGGTGTTAATAACATTTTGCCAATCGTTTTGGGGCATCCACATAAATAAATTGTCTTTTGTGATCCCTGCATTATTTACGATGACTTCAATTATAGCATCTTTATTGTTCTCTTGCCAGATGTCTAGTTTTGTCTTTACCTGATCAGCGTCAACTACATTAAATTGAATAATTTCTGCAGTTCCGCCAGTAGCTTTAACTTCTGCAAGAGTATCTTTTGCAGCCGTTTCGTTACTGTTATAATTAATTAATATATGATAATCGGTGTCTTTAGCGAGTTGTATGCAAATTGCTTTTCCAATTCCTCTCGAGCCACCTGTTATTAAAGCACACTTCATTTATTTGTAAGATGTAATAGTTATTTCAATCGATTCTGTATAAAAGATTAATAAGTATTAATTAAATAACTCTAAATTTTCAAACCACATGTTTTTAAGTATTTCTCCTTTAGTGTTTAGAAAACACCAAGATTTTTTTTGTTTAACTCTTGCTAAGCCATTTACAAAACCTTTTTGCGCATTTTTTTTGAAAATAGAAAAACCACCAGCTGTAATTTCATATTTCTCTTCTATGACCAGTTCTCCTTTTGTATTTATAAATCCCCAAAGTTTTTTAGATTTAACAGGTGCCAATCCATCTGCACTAAATATTTCTGCGTCTCTAAATTTAAAAGGAATTACAGTTTCGCCACTGGTACTAATATATCCCCATTTACCATCTTTGAACACAGGCGCTAATCCGTTATTAAAAGCTCTTACTTTATCATATGCAGGTTCAATTATCCATTCTCCCTTTTTATTGATAAATCCAATTTTATCATTTTTTTTGGCGTAAGTATATTCTCCATTTACAGAGAAATCCCAGATTTTTTGAGCTCCTGATATTTCTTTAAATTCTCCGTTAATAATCAATCCATGCCGAAGACCTTGGGTAGCTACAATTGCGTTGTGATAGACATTACTAACACCATCATAGGTTGTTTTTACAAAATAATTACCAGAAGGATCTATTAATCCCCATTTTTCATCTTCTCTTACTTTGGCATATCCATTTTCAAAATTGAAGGCTTTCGAAAATTTTGGAGCTACTGTAGTCTCTCCTTTTGTATTGATAAAGCCTATTTTATCCCCTTTTCTTAGGATAGCAAAACCGTCTTTAAAATCATAAATTTTATCGGTATTAACATTGGTAAGGGTTTTCTCTCCTTTGGTGTTGATATAAAACCATTCTTTGTTTTTTAAAACAACTGCAATACCAGAATTAAAAGCTTTAACTTTGTCGAAACTAGGCTCTATAGCCCATTCTCCTTTTCTATTTATAAATCCCCAAAGTTTACCTTTTCTTGCGGCAGCTAGATCCTCAGAAAAGTTTTTTGCAACGTCAAAGGTTGCAGGTATTTTCCAATCACCTGATTTTGTTAGATAACCAAATTTACCTTCGAATTTTGCTAATGCTAGTTCTTGAGCAGACCCTACTAGCAAACAAAAAGAAAATACAAAAAATAAAAAATGTTTAGTTTTCATCACGCTTCTTTGGTTTCATTATTTATAATAAAATCTTTTACTTGATTAACGTAGGGGTACATAATAACATCTTCTGTAAATATAGGAACTATATTTCGGATGGCATCATACATCCTTTTTGTATTCGTGGAAACTTGATCTTTTACACCTAGATATTCTATTGCCTGAACAATAGTAATTAGCTCTATTGCAACAACTTCAAAAGCATTTTCTATAACCTTTTTTGTAATCAAGGCAGCATTTGTTCCCATACTTACAATGTCTTGATTGTCATTGTTATTCGGGATACTATGTACATACATAGGATTTGATAGCATTTGATTTTCTGCTGTTGTAGACGTTGCTGTAAATTGTACTCCTTGCATTCCGAAGTTTAAACCTAGTTTAGCAAGGTTTACGAAAGGAGGAAGTATGTCATTTAATTTAGAGTTTAATAAATAATTTAATTGACGTTCTGACAGCATTGACAATTTGGTAACTATAATTTTTAACTTATCCATTTCTAAAGAAACATAATCTCCATGAAAATTACCACCATGATATACATGTTTTTCCTTAACATCAATAATTGGATTGTCATTAGCAGAATTAACCTCTTCTATTAGAATTTTTTCAATATTGTTTAAGGTGTCTAAGACTGGTCCTAATATTTGAGGAACACAACGTAATGAATAATATTCTTGAACTTTCTCTTTAAAAACAGCTACTTCAGTTTGGTCGGTATATAAATATTCTTCTCTTTTTCTGATTAAAGAACTGCTCTCTAAATGCTCTCGCATCTGTTTAGCAATTTGTTGTTGCCCAACATGTTTTTTTGCATGATTTAATTCTTGTGATAAATGGTCATCATATGCCTTTACAATTTCATTGATTGCGCATGAAGCTGTAATCATCCAGTTCAATAATCTTCTTGTGTAAATAGTATTTACTAATCCCACACCAGTCATTACCGAGGTTCCGTTCATTAAGCCAAGTCCTTCTCGTAATGCAATCGTAATAGGTTTAAGGTTTTCTTTTTCAAAAACTTCTTTAGTATTTTTTTGTTCTCCTTCATGAAACACTTCTCCCTCACCAATAAGAGTTAACGCTAAATGTGCTAGTTGAACCAAATCTCCACTAGCACCCACACCTCCATGTTCATAAATAAGAGGCGTAATATTTTTATTAATCAAAGAAGTCATAACATCTATGACAGATTTATGAACACCAGAGTATCCCAAACATAGGGTGTTTAAACGTGCCAGCATAGCTGCTTTTACATACATAGGAGGAATAGGGTTTCCTGTTCCAGAAGCGTGGCTTCTTATTAAATTGTATTGTAGCTGATTTCTTTCCTCATCATTTATTTTGTATTGTGCCATTGGCCCAAAGCCCGTATTTACGCCATAAATGATTTTGTTTTCAGAAAATTCTTTCAAAAAATTAAAACTTTCTTCTACAGTTGCTAGAACACTTTCGTCTATTGCAATCGATTCTTCTTTAAATATAATGTTGAAAAAGTCTTGTATTTCTATTTTCCCTGTTAGTGTTAGCATCTATATCTTGCTCAAAATTTTAATGAATAATATTTTAATAACCAAAAATAAAACAGTTATTTTGGTTTGCAAATTTATAATAATTAAGGAATTAATAAGTACAATAGTGCTATGAATGATGAAAATATTGATGTTTTAGTAGTGGGGGCGGGGCCTTCGGGATGTGTTGCAGCTTCCTATTTACATAATAATGGTTATAATGTAAAAGTTGTAGAGAAGAATCTTTTTCCAAGATTTGTGATAGGAGAAAGTCTTTTGCCAAGATGTATGGATCATTTTGAAGAAGTAGGACTATTAGATTGTTTAAAGGCATGTGAGTTCGAAGTAAAATCAGGAGCACGATTTTTAAAAGGGTCACAAGTTTGTAATTTTGACTTTAGTAAGAAGCATACCGAGGGTTGGGATTGGACATGGCAGGTGCCTCGAGCAGATTTTGATGCAGCGCTTGCAAAAGAGCTGCTTAATAGAGGGGTAGATATCAGTTTTGAAGAAGAAGTTATTGCTGTGGATTTTGAAGGAGAAATTTCAAAAACAACTATAAAAGATAAAGAAGGAAATCATCATGTTATTACTGCAAAATATGTTATAGATTCTAGTGGTTATGGAAGAGTATTGCCTAGACTTCTGGATTTAGAACAACCTTCTGAATTACCTAAACATTCTTCAATTTTCACACATGTTGAAGATATAAATAGGCCCGAAGGAAATGAAGGGACACTAATCACATTTGATGTAATAGATACAGAAACCTGGTTGTGGGTGATTCCTTTTTCTAATGGAGTTACCAGTATAGGGTATGTAGGGCCGACAGAGTTTCTGGAATCATTTGAGGGTAATGCTACAGAAAAATTGACACAAATGTTACAACGTTCAGACTATTTTTATGAGCGTTTTAAAAATGTTGATTTTATGTTTGACCCTATATTGATTAAAAATTTCTCAAAATCCGTAAAGCAACTATACGGAAAAGGATATGTGTTAACAGGAAATAGTGCAGAATTCTTAGATCCCGTGTTCTCTTCTGGAGTTACATTTGCTACCGAATCGGCATTGTTAGCAGCAAAACTTGTCGCCAAAGAATTACAAGGCACAAATGTAGATTGGGAGCAAGAATATACAGGATATATTAAAGATGGAGTTAATGTTTTCTCATCCTATGTAAAAGAATGGTACACTGGAAATCTTCAGAAATTATTTTTTCATCAGCCAGAAAACCCGCAAATCAAAAGGCAAATATGCGCAGTTTTAGCTGGATATGTCTGGGATAAGACTAATCCTTTTGTTACCAAGCATAATAGATTGATTAAGACGGTTGCACATATGATAGATATAGAAAATGAAGCCTGATAAATTGATTTTTAAGGCGGTGTAAGTGAGGTGTTTATCTGTGTAAACGATCTAGAATCTCCATCACTTCTATTTTTTTTCGTACCGAAACAGGAATGTTTTCTCCGTTTTTTAGCATAAGATATCCTCCGTCAGTTTTGATAAAGGCACTAATGCATTGTAGATTGACCAGATGACTTTGATGCACTCGTAGAAATTGATAATTCTTGAGCATGTCAGAAAAATATTTCAATGTTTTGGTTACAAAAATTTTCTGCCCATCCTGAAGATAGAAAATGGTGTTATTGCTATCAGATTCGCAACGAATAATATCATCCAGATTTACGATAATGATCTTATCGAGCGTATGTAATGAAATTTTATCAGGTTTTTGCTCTGGTGCAGATAATGTGTCTTTTAGAATGTTAAGGCGTTCTTTGTTTGGTTGAATCTGTTCTTTTGCTCGAGCAATAGCTTGTGCTAATTCTTCGTTTGAATATGGTTTTAAGACATAGTCAATAGCTGCAAATTTAAAGGCTCTAATAGCAAACTCATCACTAGCGGTAACAAAAATGATTTTTGATTTTAGATCAGGAAATATTTCCAATATATCAAATCCAGTACCATCACCTAGCATAATATCTAAAAAAAGAATGTCAGGTTGTGTGTTACGTAATGATTTTGCTGCTTCAACAACACTTTGGGCAGTATCAATTACTTTTATTTCTGGATGATTTGCCTTTAGGTCACTTTTTAAAAGCTGAAGTGCATCAGGCATGTCTTCTACGATAATTGCTGTAAGCATAATTGTTTTAATAGTCGGTTTCTAATGGTATTTTAAATGTAATCTCGGTTCCTGCTACAGAATTACCGTTTAAGAGAATCTCTTTTATGTGTAAAGAATCTTTTCCTGAAATTGATTCAAGTCGCTCTCGGGTCACTGTAAGTGCCATAGATTGGTGGTCTGTCTTAGTTTTGCTTTTTTGCGATTGAAAAATACCTTGTCCATTATCTAATATAGTGCAATATAAAAAATCTTCGGTAGTATGAAATAATACTTTTAATTCACCATCACGACTGCCTTTTAAGATACCATGTCTAACAGCATTTTCTACAAAAGGTTGAATTAGCATTGGCGGAATAAGGATTTCTTCAGGGTCATAATCAGAATCTATAGAAATATCATAGATAAAAGGTTTACTAGCCATTAATTGTTCTATTTCGATATAATGTTTTAAAGTCTGTATTTCCTGATCCAGGGTTATATGATCTTTTCTAGAATTATATAATGTCTCTCTTAATAAAGTTGCAAATGTGTTTATCGTAGTGTTCATACGATTAGGGTTATTGGTCCCCATTGCTTTTATACCATTAAGTGCGTTAAATATAAAATGAGGATTCATTTGCAAACGCAGTGCTTTTTGTTCTAATGATAGTAAATGATTCTGCATTTGTAAGCGATTACGCTCTTCTTTGTTTTTTTGTTTTACTCTTCGGATGTAAGATAATGCATATCCACCTAAAATTAGTACTATTATTGCTAAGACGGCTAATTGAAACCAAGCTTTTTCATAAATAGGACTGTCAATAAAAAACTGAAACATAATAGGATCGCTTTCTTCCCATCTGTAATTTCTGGATTGCGCAGAAAAGTAATGTGGTCCATATGCTAGTCCTGCAAGATTTTGTTTGTTGTCTGATGACCAGGGACTCCATTCAGAATTGTTTAATCTCCAGCGATATTCTACATCATTAGGATGATCAAGATCAATAGTTTTGTAACTAAACGATAATTCTGTTTGATTAGGCGTTAGTTTTAAAACATTCTTGCTATTTACCCAGGTGCCTAATTGAATAGAATCTACACTACGATAGTCAACTTCTACATCTTCAAAATACAGGCTTGGTTTAATTGTAGCTTTTGTAGTTCCTGTAGGTTGATATTTGGTTAGTCCATATATCGCACCAAACCAGAGATTTCCCTGATTATCTTTGGTGACAGCATTAAGGCAAGTTTCAATTCCTAAAAAACCATCATTTCTTCCAAAGTGAAAAACGTCTACAATATCATTTGATTGGTTCAGTTCAATTCTATCAACTCCTCGTTCACTTCCTGCCCATAGATTGTTTTTGTCATCAAATATCATTTGATAGATATTGTCTGAATAGGGTTTTTTTCTACCTTTTAACTTTTTAAAAGTAATGTTTCCATCAAGTTTAGACCACCAAATCCCTCTTCCGGCTGTACCGAGGTATAATATGTTTTTATGAAAAAGCAATGTGCTAATTGCTGTTTTTTGTTTTAGAACATTGCCTAAATGTGTAACTTTATTTTTCTCGATATATCCCAGATGTCCATTTTGAGTAGCATACCAGATTTTACCGAGAGAATCTTTTTTCATGTCTCTGATTTGCAAATCTTTAATACCACTCTTTCTGGTAAATTTCTTCAAAGATGTTATACGTTTCTTTTTTGAATCGTATATAAATTTTGAGATACCTGCCGAATAAGAAGCAACCCAAATAGTATTGTTTACGACCTGTATGCTTCTTATCCAGTCTGATAGTAAACCTTTATCAGTATCAATGATATGATTTTTTCTAACAGTTATTGCAATGGTGTCGGTCGTGATAATTGGGTCAGAATTTAGTTCTTTGCTATTGATAGTGTCTACAATAATACTATCAACTTGTTTAATCTCTTTAAAAAGAATGCCTTTGCCCTCGGTACCAGCCCAAATATTTCCTGAATTATCACTGGTTATGGTTTTAATCTTCACATCAGATAAGCGTTCTTCTTGTGGGATATGGTGAATTCCCAGAGAATCGATCTCTACCATTCCAACTTCAGAATTAGATGCCCAGATACTATTTTTTGTATTGTGAACTGCATATACACGATTACCTTTTAATCCTGTATTTTGATCATAGTGTGTAAAATTATTTTGAAAATATTTACAAAACCCTCCTCCAGATGTAGCGATCCAGATATTGGATTGGCGATCTAAAATACTTTTTCTAGTGTAAGAAACAGACAGTCCATTTTTTCGATTAATTTTCTTTTTTTCTGTATACTTTTCAAAATCAAGGACTGTGATTCCATCATTATCGGTAGCAAACCATAATTCATTATTGTTATGTGCAGAAATATCTGTTACTCTTACGGGTCTTTGAATCCAACGATTACCGTAGGTTTTAGCATTAGTATTTAAAACCAAAACCCCTTGATTGAAAGCAGCGGCAAATACTTTATTATTATAAAAGATAGCAGCAGTGAAATCATATGCGCTATGTCTTTCTATAATGCTAGTGCCTTGTTTTATATTATTTAATTTCCAGAGCCCCTTATTGGTAGCTACCCAATATAGTTTACCATCAAAAACGATGTCATTAATAATACTAGTGTTGATTTTGGGGTTAAGGTTGATTTTAATTAATCCTAGATTTTTACGATACTGATAAATGCCAATATTAGTGGCCAAATAGGTTTTGTTATCTATCAAGCATATTTTGTTAATCCGAGGGCTTTCAATGTTAGTGAATTTATTCTTAACCTTAATACTTAATCCATTTTTGGTGCCAATAAAAAGACTGTCATTCACAAAAGCAAGTGAATGAATATAGTTGGATTGTAATCCATCATTTTCATTCCATACTTTAAACTCTTCACCATTAAATCTAGAGAGGCCACCTCCTTGAGTACCTAACCATAAGTATCCTATTTTGTCTTGTATGATATCATAAACTTGTGATTGTGGCAGTCCATCTTCTAATGTATATGCTCTAAGTTGGTTATTCTGTGCTGATAATGAGCCGATAATGTTTAATATCAAGAAAGCAGCAAGATAAATGTATTTATAGTTTAAGTTCACAAGAGGTTTGTCTGGTTGATAACAAATATAGTCAAACTGCTTTTTTCTGACACATAATCAATTTAAATATAAAAAAACCGACACCACCGGTTAGGGTGGGTCGGTATAATAAACAAAAGTTTCCCCCTTTTTGTTTATTAGATTGAGATTACTGTTAGGATTAATTAGTACCCGGTGATAGCAGTTGTCTTTGAATCTTCAATAACACCACGGTTCCAGGCAAAACGTTGTTTAAGGTTTACATATTTAATATTAGTTGATGTTCCTTGGTAAAATGTTTGTGTTTGTAATATATTATCTTTTATGCCATATTCCTGATTTGGAAATATGTATTGAAAATCAGTGTCAGAGTTTTCGCAATACACATTTTTAAGTTCAGGCAACTCGGCAATTGTATTATCTTCTTTAAGCATGTAATAATATGCTTCTACATGAGCACAACATGCTAAGTATTCAACTTCCATCTTAATCACCTTAGAGACTCCTTCTAGTCCAGGATTCTCTAAGGTGGTTATAAAGATATCCTCAAAAAGTTCTGTGTCTTCAATAGTAAGAGTCGATATTTTATCTGAATTTTCCTCTCCCGAACGAACCAAGTTAATAACATATGAGGGGTGTTTTTCTCCTCGATCCATAATTTCGGTAGTAACCAAAAACTCTTGAGTATCGGCAAAAACTTTCTGCGCATGGATACCTTGAAAACTTTGAAACAGAATAATGATTATGGCAACATTTTTCATAACAGCTTATTTTGAGGTTGGCTATTTGATATAAAAGTAGTCCCTTCTTTCATTTTTGAGGATGTGTTTTTAGTATTCGTAATGATCTAACTAGAATTCGTTTTTGTAAAATAAAATATCTTTTCGTCGTTTTATATTCTAATGCTTTAAATGATAGGAGGTAAAAGCATATTGGTAACCAGTATGGTAAACTACTTGATGAATTTATCTTTTTCAGAGCCTATAGTTTTTTGCTGCTTTTGATTTATGTTGTTCATTGTGTAGATTATGTGTAAATGTCTGATAATGTGATAGAATAGTGGGGTTGTAATTGAGTTTGAAATTATACTTTTGAGATACTATTTTTGCGTCTTGACAAGAATTACCCTAACGAAATTTAGACTTTAGACATCTTTTTTAATAAAGATCATCTCTTGTGATCATTCAAAGATGTGCATGTTTACTATTAGTATTTAGAGAACATAAAAAACGTTATGCCAGATATTCAGTTTTTACTAAATATGTTTAGTGAATTTTACGTTTAGTTATAGACTATTTGATACTTACCTTCTGTTTTATAATAGAAGTCGACCCAATACAAAAAATCTTTAAAATATAAATAAATGAAAACAATACGTTACCGTTCACACGGACAGGATGTTCATTTTTTAGAAGAAATCCTAACCACACTGGGATATCAAGTATATGTGTCTAATTTTTTTGGAAAGGATACAGATACAGCTGTCAGAGATTTTCAAGCTAAGCATAATCTTGTAATAGATGGTATTGTAGGACTTAAAACCTGGTCCAAGCTTATTGAAGTCAAAAATGACCTTATTGCATTTAATGATAAACTCTTATCTGAACAAGATATTAAGGATTTTGCAGATCAGTTTGAATTAGAATTAGCAATGGTAAAAGCAGTTAATGAAATAGAAAGTAATGGAAAGGGATTTTTGGTATCTGGCAGACCAAGAATTTTGTTTGAAGGACATATTTTTTGGAAAGAACTGGGTAAGCGAGGAGTAAATCCATCTCAGTATATTTCTGAATATACCAAAAACGTACTATATGAAAAATGGACAAAAGTATATTATCAAGGAGGAGCAGGTGAGTATGATCGTTTAGAAAAAGCTGCAGGGATGTCTGATGAACCAGCGTTTCATGAAGCAGCATATAGCTCAGCATCATGGGGAGCTTTTCAAATCATGGGGTTTCATTATGCAAACTTAGGTTTTTCTTCTGTAGATCATTTTGTTTCTGAAATGTATGATCATGAAAGAGAACACCTTAAAGCTTTTGGGAAATTTATAGAAGCTACATCTTTTAAAGGTAAAAAACTGCTAGATTGGATAAAAGAAAAGAACTGGGCGAGATTTGCCGAAGGATATAATGGATCGGGTTACAAGAAAAATAAGTATGATACTAGACTAAAAAATGCTTATATAAAATATAGTAATAGTTAATTGTGGTTATATAGTAGAATTAAATTTGTTTTAGTTTAGATTGTGGTTCTTTAACTATATTTCAGTTTTTCTATTTTTGCCTTATGATTGATAATTTTGAGAATGAATTTTTTGGGATTGGTATTCAAAATGGTAAAACACCAGAGAATCTAGGTGTATTATGGCGTTCTGCACAAAACATGGGAGCTAGTTTTATTTTTACGATAGGTAATCGATATGCAAAACAAGCCAGTGATACACATAATGCAGTAAAAGCGATGTCGTATTTTCATTATGATACTTTTGAAGATTTTTATCAACACTTACCTAAAGGAGCAATGTTGGTAGGAGTAGAACTAACAGATGAGGCACAATTTCTCGAAACTTTTAATCACCCAAAACGCTGTGTGTATTTACTGGGAGCCGAAGACCATGGCTTGCCCAAAAAAGCTATCGGAAACTCACAGTTTTTAGTCAAGTTTAAATCAGAACTAAGTATTAATGTTGCTGTAGCGGGAAGTATTATTATGTATGATCGGGGCATTGATAAACCAAGATTTATAAAAGCATGAACCTTGTGATTTTTAAAATGAAGGTATCATATATAATTTTTGTCACTACATTTATAACTACTATCCTTATCATATATGTTTAAAATAATAGAAGATTTTGTTGCTGGTTTTAGTTCTTGGGTGTGGGATTGGCCTTTACTGGTATTGCTCATCGGAGGGGGAATGTTTTTTTTGATTTATTCTAGGTTTACGCCTTTTTTCTATTTTAAACACGCGATCAATGTGTTGCGAGGTAAATATGATAATGAAGATGCGCCTGGCCAGCTTAGTCATTTTCAGGCATTATCTTCTGCTATTGCTGCAACAGTAGGTATGGGGAATATAAGTGGCGTAGCCGTAGCAATTGTTACTGGTGGTCCTGGAGCCGTTTTCTGGATGTGGATAAGTGCCTTAATTGGTATGGCAACCAAATTTTATACTTGTTCATTAGCCGTAATGTATCGATCAGAGGATGATAAAGGGTCTTTGCTTAGTGGTCCAATGTATATAATAACCAAAGGTCTGGGAACCCAATGGAAACCTTTGGCTATAGTTTTTGCCTTGGCAGGACTGATAGGTACACTACCTGCGTTTACGGCAAACCAATTAACTCAAACATTGATAGATGTTTTGGATTGGAATGATGATTATAAATGGTATATAGGAATTGTATTAGCAGGCTTTGCTTCGCTGGTTATTATGGGAGGAATAAAAAGAATTGGCGTTGTAGCTAGTAGATTAGTTCCTTTTATGGTGGTATTATATTTTATTACAGTGATTACTATTTTAGTATTACAAATAGAAAAAATACCAGATATGTTCATGTTAATTTTATCTGATGCATTTTCTGGAAAAGCAGCGGCAGGAGGAGCTTTAGGGTATTTGATTAAAACAGGAGTAAAAAGAGCCGCATTTTCTAACGAAGCAGGTATAGGAACTGCTCCTATGATGCATGGGACAGCAAAAACTAATGAGCCTATTAGAGAAGGGTTAGTAGCTATGATTGGTCCTGCAATAGATACATTACTGGTATGCACATTAACTGCTTTGGCAATACTTTCTACAGGGGTGTGGCAAAGTTCTAGTGATAATGGGATATCTCTTACTTTAGAAGCCTTTAATTCTGTTCTTCCGTATGGTTTGGGAGATATTGTAGTGGTTATTATGGTTCTGGTATTTGGGCTTTCTACATTATTTTCATATTCGCATTATGGTACTACATGTTTAGGGTTTTTAACCAAGCCGAAGTATGGCAAGTATTATAATTATTTGTACATAGTGTCGATTATAATCGCTGCAGTAGTTAAAATAGAATTTGCAATTAATCTTATTGATAGTGCTTTTGCAATCATGGCAATTCCTACCGTAATTTCCGGATTATTATTAGCTCCTAGAGTGAATGCGAGAGCTAAAATCTATTTTGAAAAATATAAAATGTAATACCACTTTTATACTTCATTAGATCAGGTTTTTACATCATTTCATTTTGATAATGATAAACTCGCTTCTTCTGTTTTCCTGATGCTCTTCCTCTGTGCAATCGACTCCATCAGCACACTTATTCATTAACCTTCTCTCTCCATAGGCTTTACCAGGTATACGTCGCCAATTAACATTACCTTCTCGCACTATATATTTTATTGTGGCCCTCATTCTTTTTACACTTAACCTTTTGTTGTACCAATGACTGGATCTACTATCGGTATGTGAGCGAACCTCAATCTTTAATTCGGGATATTTATTCATCGCCGAAATTATTTTTTGGAGTTCTACTTCGGCATTTGGACTAATTTCATAATCATCCAGACCAAAATAAATAGGTTCTAGCTGTAAAATCTTGCCTAAATCATCACCGATAGTGATCTCTACTCTGGTAGATAACAATTTTTGCACTCCTGTTTTTTCTAATACAAAAGGAATATTGTGAATAAATTCAAAAATACCTGTGGTTTCTAGTGAAACTTCTTTTGGCATATACTCATTTAGTTCTGCTCGTATTGTATATGATTCATTACAAGGGACTTTAATTTTGTATTTTCCTTTTAAATCAGAAACTGCCTGATGTATTGTGTTTTTATTTTTATCCAACACTATAATATCTGTTCTTAAAAGTGGCTCACCAGTTGCGCTATCTGTGATTGTGCCTTCTATATATTGCATACAAGAAGTGATCAATTCTTCTGTTTGTTTAAAGCTGTAGATATCATCATTGCCTTTGCCTCCTTTTCTGTTACTGGCAAAATATCCTATTTTGGTATCTTCGTTTAATACAAAGGTAAAATCGTCTTTAGAACTATTTACAGGTTTACCAATATTAAAAGCATTAGAAAAGCCAGATTCGTTAGGTACAGAAACAAAAATATCTAAGCCTCCCAACCCTACATGACCATCACTAGAAAAATAGAGCCTTCCACTGCTACTTATATAAGGAAAAGTTTCTCTGCCTTCTGTATTTATATTACCTCCTAAGTTTTTTGGTTCACCATATTTTCCATCTCCTAATACATCTACCACAAACAGATCAGACTGCCCCATAGAGCCAGGCATATCGCTGGCAAAATAGAGTTTAGTTCCATCAGCACTTAAAGAAGGGTGAGATACAGAATATTCGTCACTAGAAAATGATAATTCTTCGATATCTGTCCATGTTCCGTCTTTGAGGGTGGCCTTATATAATTTTAAGAGTACAACCCCTTTTTTGCTTGTTCCTAATTTATTGTTAGTGTAGTTGTTTCTAGAGAAATATACTGTTTGTCCGTCTTTACTAAAACTAGTAGATGACTCATGGAATTTTGTGTTTATTTTTCCTTTTAACTTAACAGGGTCTTCCAGAGTAATCTGATCTTCTTTGATATTTGAAGAAAAGATATCTAAAAAAGGCATTTTGTTCCATTTATGAAGTTTTGAATCATTAGTATTTTTACTTCTTGACGAGGCAAAGACGATTTGATTTTTATTGTTGAAACTAGGAGCGTATTCTGAATTTTTTGAATTAATACTAAGAGGGAATATGTCATATTTACCCGATTGCATTTCGATAAAATCTAAATAATTCCTCTTTTCTATGAAAGACCTAGCACGTTTGTCATTTCCTGTAATAGCATAGAATTGATCCATAATATTATCGGCTTCCTTGTAACGCTCAACACTTTTTAAGCTTTGTGCATATCTAAATAAATATTCGGGATTTAAATCTTCTGGATAGTTCTGAATTAATTTCTCATACCATATTACAGAGTCTTCAAGATCTCCTGTAAAATAAAATGAATCTCCTAGTTTAGCATATAGATTTTGAGAAGAATATCCACGTTGAGCAACATCTATATATATTGCTCTGGCATCTATATAAGCAAATGCTGTAAAACTTTGATCTGCCTTAGTTATAAGTTTATCCTGATCTTGAGAAAAAAGCTGTGACGATGATAAGAGAATAAATGCCCATAAAGAAATGAGATTTCTTTTTATAAAGATTGAGGCAAAAAATAATGTGTGATTTTTCAAACGATCCCAGAATTTAATGTTAAAAACTTGTTTCCACGGGGTGTTTGAAAACATACTGGAACTAAATTTAAGAAAAATTCAATTAAAAAGTGAATTCAGTATCTTTATTTTAATAACTACTTTTTGTAGGAAAATGTTAATAAAACATGGATGTGTGTAATAATTCTATGATCTGTTGTTTTCTTGTTTAATATTCGTCTACCTTTGCATTAAAATCAATTATATGGCTCATAAAGCTGGTTTTGTAAATATTATAGGTAACCCTAATGTCGGTAAATCTACATTAATGAATGCTTTTATTGGCGAGAAGTTATCTATTATTACTTCTAAAGCGCAAACAACAAGACATCGTATTTTAGGAATTGTAAACGGTGATGATTTTCAGGTGATTCTGTCAGATACTCCTGGGATTATAAAACCTGCGTATGAACTCCAGGAATCAATGATGGATTTTGTTAAATCTGCTTTTGAAGATGCCGATGTATTGATATATATGGTAGAGATCGGTGAAAAAGATCTGAAAGATGAAGCTTTTTTTAATAAAATAACAAATGCAAAAATTCCTATTCTTTTACTAATAAACAAAATTGACCAGTCTAATCAGGAAAAATTAGAGGAACAGGTTCAGTTTTGGAGTCAAAAAGTACCCAATGCAGAAATATATCCTATATCTGCTTTAGAGAATTTTAATGTAAAAGAAGTTTTTGGTAGAATAGTCGAATTATTACCAGATTCTCCGCCTTTTTATCCAAAAGATCAGTTAACAGATAAACCAGAACGTTTTTTTGTAAATGAAGCCATTCGCGAAAAAATATTAGTGCACTATAAAAAAGAGATCCCTTATTCTGTAGAGGTAGAGACAGAAGAATTTGTAGAGGATGATGATATTATTAGAATTCGTTCGGTAATTATGGTTGAGAGGGATTCTCAAAAAGGAATAATTATAGGCCATAAAGGATCTGCTTTAAAAAGAGTAGGTACTGAAGCTCGTAAAGAACTGGAAAAGTTTTTTGGAAAAAAGATACATATAGAACTTTATGTAAAAATCAATAAAAATTGGCGCAGCAATGAACGTCAATTAAAACGATTTGGATATAATAATTAATTGCTCTACCGCAAATAATATTACTTTAGTTACTTTTTTTATACCTTCTTTATTAGCTGTAAGAAGGGTATTTATTGATCGATGTTTATAATTTATCCTTAGCATAACGTTAAGGATATATACGTTGTTAACATTTGGAGTTTTAATCACACAAAACGAGATCAATAATGAAAATTTTTAACAAAACTATTCTTATTTCCGCAGTTACATTAAGCCTTTTTAGCGCATGCGATCCTGATGATTATCATGGAGGTGGAAATACTAGTAAACTAACGTTCAAGAAAATTGGAGGGTTTACCAATGGAACGGAAGGTGAGGGATTTGCAGAGATTTCTGCTTTTGACCCAGAAACAGATAAACTTTTTGTTGTAAATCCAAAAGAATCAGAACTTTCGGTTTGGGATATTTCTGATCCCGGCGTACCTGTACAAGGAGTAGATATATCTCTGATTGGTAACCCCAATAGCGTAGCTGTAAATAAAGGGATAGTAGCTGTGGCTTTAGAAAATTCTTCAAACAAACAAGCAAACGGAACGATTGCAATTTATAATTCGGATTCACAAGAATTGCTACATACCTATCCAGCAGGAGCATTACCAGATATGGTAACTTTTAGCCCTAATGGGAAATATATTGTAGCAGCAAATGAGGGAGAACCTAATGATTTGTATACGGATGATCCAGAAGGATCAATAACTGTTATAGAGGTTGCTACCGGGCAGGTTTCGAATATAAGTTTTACAGCTTTTAATGGTCAGACTATTGGTAATGATTTTCGGGTTTTTGGACTAGGAGCATCTTTGGCACAAGATGTAGAGCCAGAATATGTAGCTATTTCTCATGATTCGAAAACAGCATATGTTACGTTGCAGGAAAATAATGGATTGGCAATCGTCAATCTAGAAACTAAAACAATTGCAGATATTATTGGGCTGGGGGTAAAAAATTATGGATTAACAAATAATCAAATAGATGCTAGTGATAAAGATGATATTGTAGGGAATTTTCAAAATTGGCCAGTTTTAGGATTTTATCACCCAGATGCTATAACGTATACTAAGATCAGAGGAGGACGATACTTAATAACTGCAAATGAAGGAGATTCCAGAGATTATGATGGGTTTTCTGAAGAAAAGAGAGTAAAAGATCTTACACTTGACCCTGTTGTTTTTTCTGATGCAGCTACTTTACAATTAGATGAGAATTTGGGAAGATTAAAAATTACCACAGCAAATGGAGATATTGATGGAGATGGAGATTATGACAAAATTTATGCTTATGGTGCGAGATCATTTACGATTTGGTCTACATCGGGAGCAGTCATATATGATAGTGGAGATCAAATAGGAAAAACGATTTTTGATCTGGATCCAAGTGCTTTTAATACTAATGAAGGGAGTGTAGCTGATAAAAGATCTGATGATAAAGGAGCAGAGCCAGAAGCTGTAGAAACTCTTAAAGTAGGTGATAAAACACTCCTTTTTGTGGGGTTAGAGAGAACAGGAGGAGTTTTGGTATATGATGTATCTAATCCATCTAGTCCAAAATTTTTAGAATGGTTAAGGGATGAGACAGATATTTCTCCAGAAGGATTAATTGTTGTTGAAGCAGAAGATAGTCCAACAGAAAATGATTTGATTATTGTAACTAATGAAGTGTCTAATACTGTTGCTATTTATGAAATAAATGAAAAAGATTGAATAAGTTCATGAAAATAATATTTGTCGTAATGTCGGCGAAACACTGAATAACCCTGCCTTTTCATTAATAACAATAAAAATTTTGTTGTTTTACAGTAACCAACTTGACTATAATAGGTGGTATATTTGACTAAGTAATTATTTCACTGACTGACTATCAATTATGAAAAGTTCCATCGGCCTGAAACATCGGCCTTTGGGCTTTTTATTTTTACTTTCTTTTCTATTATTAATCAAATCAAAACATTTATAGCATTGCTAAAATAAAAAGTCTAATTTTGCACAAAATTTAGAATAGATATCAATGAGTGGTATAGTGGCAATTGTAGGAAGACCTAATGTTGGAAAGTCAACGTTCTTTAATCGATTAATTCAAAGAAGAGAGGCTATTGTAGATGCTGTTAGCGGGGTAACCCGTGATCGACATTATGGAAAGAGTGATTGGAATGGAGTAGAGTTTTCATTGATTGATACCGGTGGATATGTTGTGGGGAGTGATGATGTTTTTGAGACCGAAATCGATAAGCAGGTAGAATTGGCTATCGATGAAGCAGACGCTATTATTTTTATGGTTGATGTAGAATCAGGAATAACAGGAATGGATCAAGATGTTGCTAATCTACTTCGTAAGGTAGATAAGCCTGTTTTTTTGGTTGTAAATAAGGTGGATAATGGACAGAGAGCAACAAATGCAGTAGAATTTTATAATTTGGGCCTTGGCGAATATTATACTATTGCCAGTATTAATGGTAGTGGTACAGGAGAGCTTCTGGACGAATTGGTAAAAGTACTGCCCGAAAAAGATGAAGACGAATCCAGTGAATTACCAAGATTTGCAGTAGTAGGAAGACCTAATGCTGGTAAATCTTCTTTTATTAATGCTTTGATAGGAGAGGATCGATATATTGTCACCGATATTGCGGGAACTACTAGGGATGCAATTGATACCAAGTACAATCGTTTTGGATTCGAGTTTAATCTGGTAGATACTGCAGGAATACGACGTAAGTCTAAAGTGAAAGAAGATCTGGAGTTCTATTCTGTAATGCGATCGGTTCGAGCGATTGAACATAGTGATGTTTGTTTAATCGTTTTGGATGCTACCAGAGGTTTTGACGGACAGGTGCAAAATATTTTTTGGCTGGCAGAGCGTAATCGTAAAGGAATAGTAATCTTAGTTAATAAATGGGATCTCGTAGAAAATAAAGAGAGCAATACTTTAAAAGATTTTGAAAAATATATACGTAGAGAAATAGAACCATTTACAGATGTTCCTATTGTATTTATTTCGACTTTAACAAAGCAACGTATATTTAAAGCTATCGAAACTGCTGTAGAGGTGTATAAAAACAGATCTAAGAAGATCAAAACCAGCGAGCTTAATGATGTTTTATTGCCGATAATTGAACATAATCCACCACCTGCCTATAAAGGTAAATATGTGAAGATAAAGTATATTACACAATTACCAACACCGCAACCTCAATTTGCATTTTTCTGTAATTTACCTCAGTATATAAGAGATCCATACAAACGATTTCTCGAAAACCAGCTTCGTAAAGAGTTTAATTTTCATGGTGTACCAGTTTCGGTGTATTTAAGGAAGAAATAAATAAGAGAAGTAGTTTTTGTAATTAGAAATAAGATGACTTTCTAATTTTACTTTTTTTATAGTTGTTCTTTAATCTTAAGCAATTGTCCTTTGATAGATTCTAGTTTTCTGATAATATCAAAACTGTCTAAGGCTTCTTGTTTTTGTTCTTTAAGATGAATTTTAGCACCTTCCAAAGTAAATCCGCGTTCTTTTACCAAGTGGTAAATTAACTCAAGGTTTTTGATGTCTTCTGGGGTGAATTTTCGATTGCCTTTAGCATTTTTTTTAGGCTTTATAATATCAAATTCCTTTTCCCAAAAGCGAATTAATGAAGCGTTTACATCAAATGCATCGGCTACTTCGCCAATACTGTAATACATTTTTTTTGGTAAGTCTACATACATACTTATTCTTTTTGTTGTGTAAAACTTCCATCATCTTCAAACATGAGTTTACTTTCAGGAAAATCCTCGTCTGTTAATTGTTTAATTTCCTTTAGAGCTCTCTTTTTCTCATCTATAAACGGATATACTTCATCTATTTGTTTGGCAGAATGAAGCTTTCCTTTAACAAAATTACCATCGGTGTCAATTTCGATTTCTGCAATTGGAGCATATCCTTTTATGCCACTTAGATTAAATCGGGAATAGGTACAGAAATTACCCAAACTGTATGCTATAAATTTGTTTTTGTATACCTCAAAAGCTCTCGAAACATGTGGTCCATGTCCTATAATAATATCAGCACCAGCATCGATCATGGTATGTGCAAAACGATAGACATCACCGCGATCTTCACCATAAAAACGTTCTGTTTTTCTGGGAACATGAGTGTATTTTAGGCCTTCTGCACCTCCATGAAAAGAAACAATCACAATATCTACCTTTTGTTTGAGTTCGGTTACGATTTTTTTAGCATTGGTTAAGTTGTGAATTTTTATGCAATCCTTGTTAGGGGCAAAAGCGCAAAATCCATACGTGATACCATCTTTTTCGAAAACTGTAGAAGGCTGAGCAAATACTCCGGCATAAGCAATATTGTGCTTTTCGAGAGTTTTAGAGGTGTTTTTGATTCCTATTTCACCAAAATCGCCAATGTGATTATTAGCAATACTCATTACATCAAACCCAGTTTCTTCAAGGTATTTTCCAAAATATTCTGGTGACCTAAATGAATAACATTTTGATGGATCAGAACAGCGTTTAGCATTCTCACCTTCATCAGTAAGTGTGCCTTCTAAATTGCCAAAAAGCAAATCTGCTTGACTAAGTATAGTATTAACATCATCAAAAGGACCTTTGCCTTCGGGAGGTAAATAGCTATCATTAGGGAAATCGGTTCCCATCATGATATCACCAACGGCCATGATTTTAATATATTTAGGTTTTGCTAATTTTTGTTGGGTATTTTGGACTATTACGTACATCGAGTCCAGTACTTCTTTTGAATATTTTTGAGCTTGTATAGAAGAACAAAAACCAAAAACGAAGACAATAAGAAATAGTTTGCGCATCAATATTATTTAGTCTAGAGTTTCATTAATTAGATTAGAAGCTTTAAGCATTTGATCAAATTCTTCAGAAGTTAAACTTCCGTAATAGAAATTTCTAGGATTAATCTTTTCACCATCTTTAAAAATCTCATAATGTAAGTGAGGGGCAACAGATCTTCCTGTACTTCCTACGAATCCAATAACATCTCCCCGTTTTACTTTCTGCCCTTTTTTTACATTGTATTTATTTAGATGGGCATATAAGCTAACATAATTAAAACCGTGATCAATGCGTATATGTTTTCCGTAACCAGAAGAATTAGCATCTGCACGGGTTACAACACCATTACCTGACGCATAAACAGGAGTTCCTGTATTGGCAGAAAAATCCATTCCATAATGAAATTTTCTTGCTTTGGTAAAAGGGTCACTTCTCCATCCATAACCCGATGCCATACGTTTTAAATCCGAATTTTGTATAGGCTGTATAGCGGGAATTGTTGCTAATAATTCTTCTTTTTTCTCTGCCAAAGATGCGATTTCATCAAGAGATTTTGATTGAACTACAATCTGTTTGGTCAATTTGTCTATACGTTCACTGCTTTCAATAATAATATCAGAATTGTCAAAACCTTCTAAGCTTTTGTACCTGTTAACTCCTCCAAATCCAGCGTTACGTAATTCCTCAGGAATAGGATTAGCTCCAAAATAAAGTCGATATATATTATCGTCACGCTCGGCGATTTCTTTTAAAATATTTTCATCACGCTTCAATCTTTGATTCATTAAATCATATTGAAGCTGCATGTTTTCAAGTTCCCTTTTATAGGCTTTTTCTTTTGGGGTCTCTAATTGAGGGATGTTAAGATAAATAAGAAGAAGGATAAAACCAGCTAAAAAAGAGCTAATCACTCCTAATGCAGCTATACCAAATTTACGCCCTTTCTTTTGCTCAATTCTGCGATAAGAAAGCGTCTCACTATCATAGTAATATTTAACCTTTGACATAATCTAAAATATGCTATTTTTGCAGGATATCAACCAATATGTGGTTCATAAAGAACCAAGACATCGCAACAAATATAACAAATTGTTGCAAAGTCCAGAAAAAACTGACAAATATCGATTTAGAATCTTTTTTTTAAAACAACGTAAAATATTGATCACGATTGTATTAAGTGTTTTATTTCGAAAAAAAATAGTAATAAATAGAATTCATGAAATCCCAAGAAGTAAGAAATCAATTTTTAGAGTTTTTTAAATCCAAAAAACATGGCATCGTGCCTTCTGCACCAATGGTGATCAAGGATGATCCTACGTTAATGTTCACTAATGCGGGGATGAACCAGTTTAAAGAATTCTTTTTAGGCAATGGTATTCCGAAAAGTAATCGAATAACCGATACCCAAAAATGCTTACGAGTAAGCGGTAAACATAATGATTTGGAAGAAGTAGGTATGGATACTTACCATCATACCATGTTTGAAATGCTTGGGAATTGGAGTTTTGGAGATTATTTTAAAAAAGAAGCCATTCAATGGGCCTGGGAATTGTTGACCGAAGTATATGGTATAGATAAAGAAATTCTTTATGTTTCTGTTTTCGAAGGTGCGAAAGATGAAAATCTGGATATGGATAAAGAAGCCTATGATCTTTGGACAGCCATTGTTCCAGAAGAACGTATCATCATGGGGAATAAGAAAGATAATTTCTGGGAAATGGGAGATCAGGGACCTTGCGGACCTTGTTCTGAGATTCATGTTGATATCCGTTCAGATGAAGAAAAAGCTAAAACCCCTGGCCGGGACTTGGTGAATATGGATCATCCGCAAGTGGTAGAGATCTGGAATCTGGTTTTTATGCAATATAATCGAAAAGCAGATGGATCATTAGAGAAGTTGCCTGCACAGCATGTAGATACCGGAATGGGGTTCGAACGTTTGTGTATGGTATTGCAAGGAGTGAAGTCAAATTATGATACAGATGTTTTTACGCCTTTAATTCGAGAAATTGAAACGATTACGAATTCTACATACGATAAAAATAGCTTGCCAACTAATGATGATGGAAAAGTGAGTGTTGCAATTCGTGTTATTGCCGATCATGTTAGAGCCGTGTCATTTTCTATTGCAGATGGCCAACTGCCCAGTAATACGGGAGCGGGATATGTGATCCGAAGAATTTTGCGTAGAGCTATTCGATATGGCTTTACTTTTCTGGATTCCAAAGAACCTTTTATCTATAAGCTGGTAGAAACACTTAGCAAACAAATGAGTAAAGCTTTTCCTGAATTGAAAGCTCAGAAAAACTTAATCACTAATGTAATTAAAGAAGAAGAACAATCTTTTTTAAGAACATTGGATCAGGGACTAGTATTGTTAGAAAATGTGATCAAGAATACCAAAGGAAATATAATCTCTGGAGAGAAAGCTTTTGAATTGTATGATACTTTTGGTTTTCCGATTGATCTAACAGCTTTAATTTTAAGTGAGCAAGGATATGAATTAGATGAAAAAGCTTTTGAAGTAGAACTCCAGAAACAAAAAGATAGATCCAGAGCAGCATCACAAGTAACTGCAGGAGATTGGAAAATATTGCTAGATGATAATACGATAGAAAATTTTATTGGATATGATCATCTTAAAACAGATGTAAAGGTAACCCGTTATCGCAAAGTAAATAGCAAGAAAGATGGAGAGCTGTATCAGTTGGTATTTGATAAAACACCATTTTACCCCGAAGGAGGAGGGCAGGTTGGAGACAAAGGATACCTAGAAGTACCTAATGGTGATGTGGTATATATAATAGATACCAAGAAAGAAAATAATCTTATTATTCATTTTACTAAAAACTTGCCTAAGCATATAGATGAGACTTTGACTGCTGTAGTAGATGAAAAACAGCGTTCGAGATCTGCTTCAAATCATACAGCAACACATTTGATGCATCAGGCATTGCGTACAATTCTAGGTACTCATGTTGAACAAAAGGGATCGATGGTTCATAGTGGTAATTTGCGTTTTGATTTCTCTCATTTTACTAAAATGACTGCCGAAGAATTGAAAGAAGTTGAGCATTTTGTGAATGCGAGAATCCGAGAGCAGCTTCCATTAGAAGAACAGCGTAATATTTCTTATGATCAGGCAATAGCAGAAGGAGCTATTGCACTATTTGGAGAAAAATATGGAGACACGGTAAGAGCCATACGATTTGGAGAATCTATGGAGCTTTGCGGAGGTACTCATGTAAAAAACACTAGTAGTATATGGCATTTTAAAATTGTATCAGAAAGTGCAATTGCAGCAGGAATTCGTAGAATTGAAGCAATTACCGGTGATGCAGCAAAAGAATTTTTTACAACTCAATCTGAGGCATATGGAGAAGTGAAAGCAGTTCTTAAAACAAAGGATCCTCTAAAAACAATAGTGTCATTACAAGAAGAAAATACAAGTCTTAAAAAACAGATTGAAGCTCTCCTTAAAGATAAAGCCAAAAATCTAAAAGGAGACCTTAAATCAGAATTTGAGAATATAAATGGGGTTAAATTTCTGGCCAAAAAAGTAGATTTAGATGCTGCAGGGATTAAAGACTTGTCATTTGAATTAGGAGGTGAACTTGAAAATATTGTAGTACTATTTGGATCAGATCAGAAAGGTAAGGCTTTGTTGTCATGTTATATTTCTAAGAATTTGGTAGATGAGAAAAAATTGAATGCAGGACAGATGGTTCGCGAACTTGGTAAGTACATTCAAGGCGGTGGTGGCGGACAACCATTTTTTGCTACAGCAGGAGGAAAGAACCCTGAGGGCATAGAAGAGGCATTAGAAAATGCAAAACAATATTTGAAATAATCTTAAACTATAAAATCCTTCCTCTTCCTTTATGGAAGAGGTTTGAGTAAGGAGGCTTATGAACCTACAAACCAAAATAACACTACAGTCTCAAGAGCCAAAAGTTGATTATAATTCAGAACTTTTACTGTTAGGTTCATGTTTTGCAGAAAACATAGGAGAAAAATTCGAATACTTTAAGTTTAAGAATAAGGTCAATCCATTTGGGATATTATTTCACCCTAAGGCAATAGAAACATTTTTGTGGATGGCTACTCAGGAAGAAAAATATACGGATACTGATTTGTTTTATGTCAATGAACAGTGGCATTGTTTTGATGCACATTCTTCTTTAAGTAATGCTGATCAAAATGTAGTGCTGTCTAATCTAAATACTGCATTAACAGCTACAAGAGAGAATATTAAATCTGCGACTCATGTTTTTATCACTCTAGGAACCGCATGGGTATATAGATTAAAATCTTTGGATATGGTAGTAGCAAATTGCCATAAAATTCCGCAAAGAGAGTTTGAAAAAGAATTATTGTCTGTAGAGGAGATCAATCAATGTCTTCAGAATTGTATACATCTCATTAAAGGTGTTAATCCATCAGCAGAAATTGTATTTACTGTTTCTCCTGTACGGCATAGTAAAGATGGGTTTGTAGAAAACAATAGAAGTAAATCTCATTTAATTACATCGGTACATCAAGTTGTTAGTGGTAATAAAAATCTAAGCTATTTTCCTTCTTATGAAATTATGATGGATGAACTTAGAGATTATCGATTTTATGATATCGATATGATTCATCCGAGTAGTGTGGCAATACACTATATTTGGGAACGTTTTTCTAAAGTTTGGATTTCTGAAAAGACTGCCCAAACAATGATCCGAGTTGAAGAAATCAAAAAAGGAATGAAGCATAGGCCGTTTAATCCAAAAAGTAAACAATACTTAGAGTTTTTGGAAAAACTAGAATCAAAAAAATATCAGCTTTATCAAGAATATCCATTTATGGATTTTTCCTGATGAGATACAAGTAGTGTAAAATTACATTTTTAGATAATAATAAAATCTTTTGCGATTATTTCCAGACCGCTGTTTATTAAATGTTGAATATTAGGTCTTTTGGATTGTATGTTTTTGAGGTGTTTTAAAACTTGCGAAGCAAATTTGGAATCTCTGTCATGAACTAATTCATAAATCTCTAATGCAAGTAACCAATCATTAGGATGTTCTTTCTCTAAAATTTCAAATACGGCTTCTAGTGAAAACATAGCATTTTTGCCTTCTCTACTGTTTTTAACAGACGAGTATAATGAATGTAGGTCTTTTTCCTTCTCAGAATATGTTCGTTGTGCAGTAACCGATGAAGGATTATGGGTTACTAAATCAAATGAGTTATCATCTGCAGGGCCAGAGAAAGCTGAAACTATTTCTTTTCCAACAGCCAGATCAAAAGTGCCCCATTCTGGTTTAAAAAGATATTCATCTTTATATTTGATGGTACATTCACTAAACTGAATTAAAATTAATTCACCTTTAATGTTTCTTATGCCTGTAATATTATTTCCTGCGACAGTAATTCCACTTTCGAATTCGAATTCTATGTACTCTCCATCATAAAAGTTATAAGCTTTCAAATCTCTGGGAGACATATTTTCTATAGCAAGATTGATTCCTTTTAATTTTCCAAGAGGAGATCTAAGACCATTAGTATGGTTCTCTATACCATGACCTGTAAGTTCTTTTTCTCTATATGAAAGCGCTGTTGGACCACTGGTTTCAAAATAAATAACCTCGTTATCTTCATTTTTAATCATTCGGATAAATACTCCCGATATTTGTAAACCAGTACTTAATTCTATAGTTCCTAAATTTTCTGATTCAATTAATTTTGCAAGTCCTCTGTGCCCGCCTTTTCTTAAGGCCATAGTATCGGCAAACTCTTCTAATACCTGACATAAATAAGCAAAATCTGGTGTTACGAAAAGCTGAGGTTGCGGTTTAGTGATGTCAAAATCCTGAAAAGCAGCATCGGGAGAATAGGGTATTTTTTTTACATTATCTGTCATACACCATTCGCTTTCTCCGATCGAGGAAAGTAATCCTGCACCATAGATCTTGGGTTCATCTACGGTGCCAATAAGACCATATTCAACTGTCCACCAATGCAGGTTACGTATCAACGCCATTTCCGAAGGATTTTCCTTCTGGTTTTGTAATTCGTCTATTTTTCTTTCTGCTTCTTCTATCTCATTAGGGGATGTGCCATATGCTTCTTTTAGAATAGAAAGTGCACGCACAGCTTCATACATATCATAATCTTTTTTAGAAGAGATAGCTTTGCAACCAATTTTCCCGAAACGCCGCAAGTATTCTGCATAATCAGGATTAGCAATTATAGGAGCGTGCCCGGCAGCTTCATGAATTATGTCAGGAGCAGGAGTATATTCAATATTTTCTAATTGCCTGATATCTGAAGCAATAACAAGAATGTTGTATGCTTGAAACTCCATAAATGCATTAGGTGGGATAAATCCATCGACAGCTACAGCTGCCCAACCAATTTCTTTTAGGATTCGATTCATGCCATACATGCTCGGTATCTCATCGATCGAAATCCCTGTTTTTTTTAGACCGTTTAGATAAGAATTATGGGCAACTTTGCTAAGAGAAGTGATGTTTTTGCGCATAACATATCTCCATACTGCTTGATTTATTGATGTGTACTCTTCATAATTTTGTGGTTTTATGAATTGTTTAAGATGTTTGGGAAGCCTGTAAATCAAGGGGTTAGATGTGATATTTAGAGACATATTTAAAATTAATTTTTAATCAAGACAATTTAAATGGGAAAATAATAGTTTTATTTTGATATTGAAGTATTCTTAAATAGTTAAATTTGTTTTATCAATTAAAAAAAGATGATTGTGAGAATTAGGTTGATAATATTAGGATTATTAATAGGTACATTAGGAATTAATGCCCAAACTACTAATGAAGGAAAACCTGTGAGCTGGAGTTTATCAAGCAAAAAGAGCATGGTTCCTATGTTAATGAAAAGTTTTGATTTAAATAAAATCAAGGTAGAAGATGCTAGGAACGATTCAGATAAATCGAGACCATGGCGATTTGGTTATGAGCTTAAAGTAAACTTGGGACTTAAAAATTCTGGGGTATGGGATGAATTACCTAATGGAGATAGGATATGGCGAGTTAACATTATATCCAAAGGAGCTAAATCATTAAATTTCATTTTTGATACTTATAAAATACCTAGAGGAGCTACAGTATATCTATATAATAATGATAGATCTGATCTTTTAGGTGCGTATACTAATATTTTTAATAGACCAGATGAAATGCTAGGTACCTGGATGGTTGAAGGAGATAATGTCTGGATAGAATATTTTGAACCTGCTTCTGTTGCTGGTACGGGGGAGTTGAATATTGCAAAAGTAATTCATGGATATCGTTCAATAGTAGATGCAAAAATTCAACAAAAAATAGATGAATCAGGAGATTGTAATCAAGATGTTGATTGTCCCGTTGGAGAAGATTTTGATGAATTAAAAGATAGGTTAAAACATGCTGTAGCATTTGTGCTTATGGATGGTTTTGTTTGTTCTGGGACATTAATTAATAATACGAAGAATGATAAAGCCCCATATTTTTTGACGGCTAATCATTGTTCAGGGAACGAATCTACCTGGGCATTTCGTTTTAATTGGATTAGTCCTAATCCTTCTTGTTCAACAATTACAGGTAGTACAGATACTATGATAAATCAAACAACAAGTGGAGCTACGCGATTAGCTTCTAATCCAGAATCTGATTTTAAACTGTTGAATCTGGATGGAGGTTTAGATACGGACTGGGATTTAGAATGGGCTGGTTGGGATCGAAGAGATGTTGCGGTAAGTTTTGCAGTGGGAATTCATCACCCTAGCGGGGATATAATGAAGGTATGTAGGGAAAATGAACCGCTTGGTCAAGTTAGAACTGATATAGGAGGTATTCCTGATCCTGTTGATTCTTGGGAAGTGAAAGATTGGGATCTTGGAGTTACAGAAGGAGGGTCTTCTGGTTCTGCTCTTTTTAATCCAAGTGGTAGGATAATAGGACAACTTTCGGGAGGAGGTGCAGCCTGTTCGGGAACAAATGATAATGGTTCTTCAGATTATTATGGTAGATTTGATATATCATGGAGTTTTGGTACCTCGGATTCTAGTAGACTTTCTAATTGGTTAGATCCAGATAACACAGGAAAAGAAACACTAAATATGCTTTCTCAGGAAAATGGAGGAACTCCACCACCACCACCGCCACCACCAGTTGATCCAGAGCCAGAAGAAGAAAAAGTGTTGACCGTTTTTTTTAATGCCTTAGATGCTACAATTGATGTTACTAATACAATAGAGGGTAGATTAGAATACTATATTTATAATATCTCTGGAATGGTTGTAGGTTCGGGTAAAATTTCTGTGGAAAAAAGAAAAATTGATATGTCAGATAAATCATCAGGAATGTATTTTATTTATATTAAAAACACATCTGATGGCAATTCTTTTACTAAGAAAGTAATTGTAAGTAAACAACAGTTCTAGATTTAAAATAACATATAAAGAGTTATTCTTTGGATCTTACTCCAAGGAATAACTCTTTGTTATTACTATCTTTTAAAATTAAAGAATCCCCTTTTAAGATTCTGATTTTTGCTTCGCCAAGAGTTTTGAAAAATTCTTTTTCTAATTTGGAATTTTCTCCACAATACATTTTTGTAGCTATAGGGAATTCAAAAGAAATAGCTTCTTTCTTGATAGTGTATTGAGATGAAAAACCATTGCAGCCAGAATGGCCATAAGCTGAACCTTTTTCTTGATCAAAGGTGATGTGTAATTTCTTGTCAGAAACATCTTTTCCATTAAGACGGGTAACAGAAAAAGTTGTTTTTTTAGTAACCTGATTTTCTTTTTCCTGACTTTTGACTGCTGTATTGTTTTTGTTTGTGCAACTATTTGTATTTGAAAATGCCACGAAAAACAAAATAATTATTAAAGATTTCATAAGTCTAGATTCTTTTTATGGTTAATATAGTATTGTTTATAACATAAATTAATCATAATCATTGTTTTTGCTGGCAAAAATATGGGTTATATGAGATTAAAATTTATTTTTGAGTGGAAAACAAAATGCCTACCATGAAATGAGTATAGTTAATGTTTTTAGTACTGGCTTCGCTTTATTAGTTGAGCCCGTTGAAAATAACTGCTATATGAATTTTATCTGACCAATAAAAATGATAAATCGAAACAGATGAGACCCGAAAGCAGAAAACAAGAAATTATAAATGCAGCAGCTATTCTTTTTAAAGAAAAAGGGTATAGTGCAGTGACTATGAGAGATCTAGCGAAAGCTATGGGGATTAAAGCGGCAAGCTTGTATAATCATATTCAGTCAAAACAGGAGATATTGTCTACAATCATAATTGGACTTGCAGAAGAATTTACTGTAGGGATGAATAAAATTGTAGCTTCTAATGAAAATACCATCCAAAAACTGGAAAATATTATCGATTTACATATAGATGTGACCCTACGAAATGCAGATGGTTTGGCTTCGCTTAATAATGATTGGATGCATCTTGAAGAGAGTAATCTGCAATACTTTGAGAAAATGCGAGAAGAATATGAAGGTAATTTTAGGGATATAGTAAAGAAAGGGTTAGAAAAAGGAGAGATTAAACCCTATAATGTTGAAATTATGGTTTTTTCTACCCTCTCTACCTTAAGAACATTGTATTTGTGGTATCCCGAACAAAAAGAAATTGATTCTGACATCTTAAAACGTGATATGATATCGGTACTGCTTAAAGGAGTAGCATGATCAATATTTTAGGGTAGTAATAAAATTAACAAATAATTATTTGTGTATCAAACTAACAATCGTTAGTTTTGTTTAGCTACAAACATATGGCTAAATTAAGATATGACTGATTTTTATTCTATTCGCGTTTCTGAGTTAACTAAAGAAACCAAAGACTGTACATCTATAACTTTTGATATTCCAGAAGAACTAAGAAGTGCGTTTTCGTATAAGCAAGGTCAGCATCTTACTCTAAAAACATCTATAAATGATGAAGAGGTAAGACGCTCTTATTCCTTGTGTTCAAGCCCCGTCGAAAATAAGTGGCAGGTGGCAGTTAAACGAATTGATCAGGGATTGTTTTCTAATTTTGCAAATGATGTACTTAAAGAAGGAGATGTTATAGAAGTAATGCCTCCTATGGGAAGCTTTTTTGTTGAAGTAGCCCCGTCAAAAGCTAAAAACTACATTGTTTTTGCTGCAGGAAGTGGTATTACACCTATATTATCCATACTAAAAACTCACCTTGCTTCTGAACCAGAAAGTACTTTCAAGCTCTTTTACTTGAATCGGAATGCTAAATCAATTATCTTTAAAGAAGAGATAGAAGCGCTTAGAAATAAGTATTTTGGCAGAGTAGAGATATTCTATTTTTTAACAAAAGAACAGCGGGATATACCATTACTTAATGGGCGATTTACAGAAGAAAAGATACAAGAACTTACTGATAAAGTAATTGATATATCCAGCGTAGACGAATGCTTTGTCTGCGGTCCCGAAGAGATGATTTTTTTGATTAGAGATGGGTTGGTGAATGCAGGGTTATCAAAAGACAAAATTCATTATGAACTTTTCTTTTCAGGTGTTTCTGAAGAAGATAAGAAAAAAGCAGCAGAGGTAGTTGATCATAAATTTGATGGAACTGAAGTTACTATTATAGATGGCGGAAAAGAATTTCATTTTGCCATGGATGATGATCATGATAATATATTAGATGGAGCATTGGCCTCTGGAGCAGATCTACCTTTTGCTTGTAAAGGTGGAGTGTGCAGTACTTGTAAATGTAAAGTTGTTGAAGGAGAAGTAGAAATGAAGGTTAACTATGCACTAGAAGAAGATGAGGTTGCTAAAGGTTTAGTATTATCTTGTCAGGCTGTTCCTACTACAGAAAAAGTAGTGGTTGATTTTGATGTATAAAACTCAAGTGTTATGAGCGAAAAAGAAATAAAGAATTTAGAAGAAATCTTTGAGCAGAGAATTGCCAGAGATGAAAAGATCGAGCCTAAAGATTGGATGCCAGAAAAATACCGGAAAACTCATATTCGGCAAATTTCTCAGCATGCACATTCCGAAATTATTGGAATGCTGCCAGAAGGAAACTGGATTACTCGTGCACCTTCTTTAAGGCGTAAAGTAGCTTTAATAGCTAAAGTTCAGGATGAGGCCGGACATGGATTATACCTATATAGTGCATGTGAGACTTTAGGGATTTCTAGAGAAGAACTATACGAACAATTGCACACAGGTAAAGCAAAATACTCTAGTATATTTAATTACCCTACAATCACTTGGGCAGATATGGGAGCAATTGGCTGGCTGGTAGACGGTGCAGCAATTATTAATCAAGTGCCACTATGTAGTACTTCTTATGGGCCATATGCAAGAGCGATGATTAGAGTGTGTAAAGAAGAAAGTTTTCATCAGCGTCAAGGATATGAAATAATGATTACGTTGGCGAATGGTACTCCAGAACAGAAAGAAATGGCACAAGATGCATTAAATAGATGGTGGTGGCCATCGTTGATGATGCTAGGGCCTATAGATGCAGAATCTGTGCATACTGCTCAATCCATGAAGTGGAAATTAAAGAGAAAAACTAATGATGAATTACGTCAGCAGTTTATTGATCAAACTGTTCCACAAGCAGAATTAATTGGACTCACCATTCCTGACCCAGATTTAAAGTGGAATAAGGAGAAAGGAAGTTACGATTTTGGAGAAATAGATTGGGACGAATTCTGGCAAGTTGTAAAAGGTCATGGTCCATGTAACAAAGAACGTATGACAGCTAGAGTTAATGCCTGGGAAAAAGGAGAATGGGTAAGAGACGCAGCTATGGCTTATGCCAAAAAACAAGAAGATAAAAAGCTTAAAAAAGCAATATAATAATTCTGAATTCAGAATTCAAAATTCATAATTATGAAAAATAACTGGCCACTTTGGGAAGTATTTGTAAGAAGTAAAAATGGTTTAGAACATCGTCATTTCGGTAGTATTCATGCAGCCGATGCAGAAATGGCTTTAGAAAATGCCAGAGATGTATATACACGAAGAAATGAAGGAGTAAGTATATGGGTAGTAGAATCTAAACATATTACAGCATCAAACCCCGAAAATAACGGAGAATTATTTGAACCCGCTCAGGATAAAGTATATAGACACCCTACGTTTTATACATTACCCGATGAAGTAAAGCATATGTGATTTTTGCAACTGCAAGAATTACAATTCCTGTGAATACAGGAGATTTACTATTTGAAATTAAAGCTATTTAAATAAGATACCCATTTTATGGGCTGTATTATGAAAAACGAAAATAAAATACAATATATCTACGGTGTAGCAGATAATGCCTTGATCCTTGGTCAACGATTGTCAGAATTGTGTGGTCATGGGCCAAACCTGGAAACAGATATTGCAATGACTAATATGGCATTGGATTTATTAGGCCAAACACGAAGCTATTATCAATATGTGGCTCAGCTTTCTGGAGAAGGGAAGACTGAAGATGATATTGCTTTTTTGAGAATAGAAAGACAATACAAAAACGTACTTCTTGTTGAGCAACCAAACAAACACTTTGGATATGTGATTACAAGACAGTTCTTCTATGATGCTTTTCATTTACTATTATTAGAAGAATTGCAAAATAGTGATGATGAAATAGTAGCAGCAATTGCAAAGAAAGGAATTAAAGAAGTGAGTTATCATCAAAGATTTTCTTCTGATTGGATGAAAAGATTAGGAGATGGTACAGAAGAAAGCCATCAAAAAATTCAGGAAGCCGTTGATGACTTGTGGAAGTTTACTGATGAACTATTCCATATGACAGACGATGATAAGATTGCTGTAGAAAATGGAGTTGGAGTTAATACTGAAGCTTTGCGAGAAAAATACGATCAAAGAATTAGAGAAGTATTTGAAGAAGCGACTATTACCATACCAGAAACAAAATGGTTTCAGAAAGGTGGTAAACAAGGTATTCATAGTGAACATATGGGATATTTACTTTCAGATTTGCAATATATGCAACGTACCTATCCTAATATGAAGTGGTAAAATAATATAGAATGCTGAGTCTAGAATATTGAATGATGAAGAGAAATAAAACTTCAATCTTTGGTGCTAAATATTCGATATTCAATATTTATTATGACAATAGAACTTGAGAAACATATCGATCCAACACTGATTCCAATTTTGGAAAAAGTTCATGATCCCGAAATTCCGGTATTATCTATCATGGATATGGGAGTCGTTCGCTCTGCTCAAATGATAGAAACTATTGCTCAGGTTACAATTACCCCAACGTATAGCGGTTGCCCAGCAATGGATGTGATAGGAGACGATATTATTAATGCTTTTGCAAAAGAAAATATAGAAGCCAAAATTACTTTAGTTTTATCACCAGCATGGACTACCGATTGGATTACTCCAAAAGGTAGAGAAGCACTAGAAAAATATGGTATTGCTGCTCCTTTAAATGAGGAAGCTGATAAAGAAGCACTACTTGGAGGTAAAAAAATAGTAAAGTGCACTTTATGCGGATCAACAAATACAAAAATGATAAGTCAATTTGGTTCAACGGCGTGTAAAGCACTGTTTCAATGTAATGATTGCTTAGAACCTTTTGATTATTTCAAATGTCTCAAATAATGATGCTCGGATTAAGAACAACAATATATAAAGTTAGTGATCTGGATAAAGCCAAGAAGTGGTATTCAGAAGCGTTTAATACAAAGCCTTATTTCGATGAACCTTTTTACGTGGGATTCAATATAGGAGGATATGAGCTTGGATTACTACCAGAAGAAACCTCTTCAGAAGCAAAATCAGATGGTGTGCTTTCATATTGGGGTGTAGAAAAGATTGATGCAACATATCAAAAACTACTTGATTTAGGGGCTACAGAACATGAGAAACCAACAAATGTAGGAGGAGAAATAGTAGTGGCGTCGGTAAAATGCCCATGGAATAATAGTATCGGAATAATTTATAATCCACATTTCAAAATAGAGAACTAAATATGCCTTCAATCCAATTGCACATTGATAATGGAATAGCGAAAATAACGTTAAACCGCCCAGAAACTTTTAATAGTTTCAATAGAGAAATGGCCTTGTTGTTACAAAAAACATTAGATGAGTGTAATACTAATAATGAAGTAAGAGCCATTATGCTTACGGGTAACGGAAAAGCATTTTGTGCTGGTCAGGATCTTAAAGAAGTAACTTCTCCCGAGTTGAATCCAGGTTTTAGAAAAATATTAGAAGAACATTACAATCCAATAATTCGCAAGATAAGAACTATCGAAAAACCGATTGTGGCAGCCGTAAATGGAGTTGCTGCAGGAGCAGGAGCTAATATTGCATTAGCATGTGATATCGTTATAGTTTCAGAAGCAGCAAGTTTTATCCAGGCATTTAGTAAAATCGGACTAATTCCGGATAGTGCAGGAACCTTTTTTCTGCCTAGATTGATTGGCTTCCAAAAAGCTTCTGCCTTAATGATGTTAGGTGATAAAGTGAGCGCAAAAGAGGCAGAGCAATTAGGAATGGTTTATAAAGTGGTTGAGGTAGAAGCTTTTGAAGAAGAAGCTGTTAAATTAACTTCAAAACTAGCACTAATGCCTACCAAAGCATTGGGATTGACCAAAAGATTACTAAACCAATCCTTGGTAAATACGCTTGAAGAGCAATTAACAATGGAGTCAGATCTACAGATAGAATCTGCAGAAAGTGAAGATTATGCAGAAGGGGTAAATGCGTTTATTGAAAAAAGAAAACCAATATTTAAAGGAAAATAAACTCAAAATATAAAACTGAAAAATGATAAATGTAAAAGTGGTTAAATAGGGTGATTTATTTTTTCAAACTTTTAAATTTTACATTTAAACTTTAAAATTTATGATTCAAACAGTTGGAGTAATAGGATCAGGAACAATGGGAAGTGGTATCGCTCAGGTAGCCGCTACTTCTGGTTGTAAAGTAAAAGTATTTGACACGAAACAAGAAGCGTTAGATAGAAGTAAACAAGCTTTAGAAAAAATTCTTTCCCGCTTAATTGAAAAAGGAAGGATTGATCAAGTAGAGAAAACACGTATTCAAGGTAATATTTCTTATGTTGATTCCTTAAAAGACCTTAAAGATGCAGATCTCACAATCGAGGCTATTATTGAGAACCTGGATATTAAAAAGAAAGTATTTTCAGAATTAGAAACATACGTTTCTTCAACTACAATTATCGCATCCAATACCTCTTCTTTATCTATAGCATCCATAGCATCTTCATTAAAAAAACCGGAGCGATGTATAGGTATCCATTTTTTTAATCCAGCTCCGTTAATGAAATTGGTTGAGGTAATTCCTGCAGTACAAACTTCGACTCAGATTACAGATAAAGTAGTGAGTATCATCAAAGATTGGAAGAAAATAGTAGCCTTAGCTAAGGATACTCCTGGGTTTATTGTGAATCGTGTAGCACGGCCTTTTTATGGAGAAGCTTTACGTATTTATGAGGAAGGCTTGGCAGATGTAGTTACTATAGATTGGAGTTTAAAAACTTTGGGAGGATTTAGAATGGGGCCTTTTGAGTTAATGGATTTTATAGGAAACGATATCAATTATACGGTTACAGAAACTGTTTTTGAAGCATTTTACTACGATCCTCGATATAAACCTTCTTTTACACAAAAGAGATTATCTGAAGCAGGATATTTGGGAAGAAAATCAGGCAAAGGATATTATGAATATGGCGAAAATGCAATAAAGCAAAGCCCTAAAGAAGATAAAGTATTGGCGCAATACATCTTTGATAGAGTATTGGTGATGTTGATCAATGAAGCAGCAGATGCACTGTTCTGGAATATTGCCTCGGCAGAAGATATCGATATTGCAATGACCAAAGGAGTAAATTATCCAAAAGGATTGTTAACCTGGGCAGATGAAAAAGGAATGGATTGGTGTGTCAATATGCTAGACAAACTTTATAACGAATATCACGAAGATCGATATCGATGTAGCCCGATATTAAGAAAAATGGTGAGAGAGAATCGAACTTTTTTTAATAAAAAACTAGTTGCAGATAATTAATCTACCCGTATGATAAAATCAGAAAGAATTCCTCATAAGATGTTATCTCAAGATGCTTTTAGCCAATGGTTAGGTATCGAAATTATCGAAGTCGAAAAAGGAAGATGTAAAGTAGGGATGACGATTAGGAAAGAAATGTTGAATAGTATGAATAAAGCTCACGGAGGAATATCGTATAGCTTGGCAGATACAGCTTTTGGTTTTTCGGCAAATACTCATGGTAAATATGCAGTATCTATAGAAACCTCGATCAATCATATCGAAGCTTTGGAAGAGGGAGATTATTTAACAGCAGAAGCTACAGTTGATATTACTAAGACCAAAGTAGGTTTTAATATTGTAGAAGTTAAAAGAGGAAATGATATCGTTGCACTTTTTAAAGGAGTAGTATACAGAACCAGTAAAGACTGGGAAAAGTGAAATATAAAACCGAAAAATGTAAAATTTTAAATGATAAAGTTTTGACACAATGCTATTTACTTTTGACTTTATGATTTTGCATTTATAATTTGATATTTAAACAATATAAAACCATAAAATGATAAATGTAAAAGTGATCCGGATATATAAGATTACACTTTAGAATTTATGATTTAACATTTAAAATTTAAAATTTTGAAAGAAGCATATATAATAGACGGAATCCGTACTCCTATAGGAAGTTATAAAGGAACATTATCAGCAGTGAGAACTGATGATTTAGGAGCTTTGGTAATAGAAAAGTTAGTAGAAAATAATCCAAATATTCCAAAAGAGGCCTATGATGATGTCATTTTAGGATGTGCTAATCAAGCCGGTGAAGATAATCGTAATGTAGCCAGAATGGCTGCATTATTAGCGGGATTACCTTTTACCGTTCCGGGAGAAACGGTAAATCGTTTATGTAGCTCGGGACTGTCTGCGATAATCCATGCAAATAGAGCAATAAAAGCAGGAGATGGTGATCTGTTTATTTCGGGAGGAGTAGAAAATATGACACGTGGTCCATACGTAATTGCAAAACCATCATCAGCCTATGGTAATGATTCTAAAATGTATGATTCTAGTTTTGGATGGCGATTTGTAAATCAAAAAATGCATGACCTATACGGTACAGACGGTATGGGGAATACTGCAGAGAATCTGGTAGAGAAATATAATATCTCAAGAGAAGATCAGGATACTTTTGCATATTGGAGTCAGATGAAAGCGACCAATGCCCAGAAATCCGGGAGACTAGCTAAAGAAATTACTACAGTCGAAATTCCGCAACGTAAAAAAGATCCAATTCTGTTTTCTGATGATGAGTTTGTAAAACCAACAACTACCAAAGAGGTATTAGCAAAATTACGCCCGGCCTTTAAAAAAGAAGGAAGTGTAACTGCAGGAAACTCTTCAGGACTAAATGATGGAGCAGCAGCTACTATTATAGCATCAGAAGACGCAGTAAAAAAATATAACTTAAAACCACTGGCCAGAATAGTAAGTTCTGCAGTAGTGGGAGTAGAACCCAGAATTATGGGAATTGGCCCTGTTAAGGCATCTAATAAGGCGTTAGAGAAAGCCGGAATTACAATGGATGATATTGATGTTATAGAGCTTAATGAAGCTTTTGCTTCACAAGCATTGGCATGTATACGAGAATGGGGATTAGCAGATGACGATTCTAGAATAAACCCTAACGGGGGATCTATTGCAATAGGACACCCATTAGGAGTGACTGGTGCTAGGATTGCATATTCTGCAGCTTTAGAATTACAACAACAAAATAAACGATATGCTCTAATTACAATGTGCGTGGGAGTAGGTCAAGGGTATGCTTGTGTAATTGAAAATACAAATATCTGATTTATGAAAAAACTAGAAAGCTACATAAACGGAAAATGGACTTCGGGTTCTGGAGATGGAATCGTAATGCACGATGCCATAACAGGTGAAGTTATCGGTATGTCTTCAACAGAAGGACTAGATATCCCCGAGGTATTACAATACGGAAGAACCAAAGGAGGAGAAATTCTTCGAAAAATGACTTTTCAACAACGTGGTAATATGCTTAAAAAACTAGCATTGTATCTCACCAAACGGAAAGAAGAATTTTATGAACTAAGCTACCGTACAGGAGCAACCCGAGTAGATAGTTGGATTGATATCGAAGGAGGTTTTGGTAATCTTTTTGCCAACGCATCATTACGAAAACTATTCCCTAATCAACCTTACCATGTAGAAGGAGATCCTATAGATTTGTCTAAAGGCGGACGATTTATGGCACATCATATTTTGGTACCTAAAAGAGGAGTTGCAGTACATATCAACGCTTTTAATTTCCCTATTTGGGGAATGTTAGAGAAATGTGCTGTTAATTGGATGGCAGGAGTTCCTGCAGTAGTACTACCAGGACCACAAACCGCATATTTAACTGAAGCAGTAGTACGAGTAATTATAGATTCAGGAATATTGCCAGTAGGAGCATTGCAGCTTCTTAGCGGAATGACTAAAACTATTTTGGATACAGTAGAATCTCAGGATGTAGTAACTTTTACAGGTTCTGCACATACAGGAAGAATGCTGAAAGCGCATCCAAGATTAGTAGAAGAATCTGTTCCTTTTACTATGGAAGCAGATTCATTAAATGCTTCGGTGCTAGGAAAAGATGCTGTGCCAGGTACACCAGAGTTTGACTTGTTTGTCAAAGAAGTTAGAAAAGAAATGACTGTAAAATGCGGTCAGAAATGTACCGCCATACGTAGGATTATAGTACCTTCTGATCTTATCGAAGATGTGCAGATTGCTTTAGGTCAACAGTTAGATAAGGTTACTGTTGGAGACCCAAGATTGAAAGAAGTACGAATGGGTGCTTTGGCAAGTCAACAACAAGTAGAAAGTTTTAAGAATAATATCTCCGAAATAGCCAAAACTGCTCAGATGGTATATGGTGATTTAGATACACTTGAAACAGTTGGAGCTGATGCTCAAAAAGGAGCATTCGTGAGTCCGATTTTGATGAGAGAAGATCATCCGTTCAAAAATACAAACGCTCATACTATTGAAGCATTCGGGCCGGTTGCAACCATTATGCCTTATGATACTCTTGAGGATGCTATTACATTATCTCAAATGGGTAAAGGATCATTGGTATCTTCTATTTTTACATATGATGATAAAATAGCCAAAGAATATATAGTAGAAGCAGCTTCTCATCATGGTCGTATCCTAGTTGGTAATCGAGAAAATGCAAAACAGAGTACTGGTCATGGTTCGCCGTTACCATTGCTTACACATGGAGGCCCAGGACGTGCTGGTGGTGGTGAAGAAATGGGGGGAATGCGAGGAATCAAGCATTTTATGCAACGTTGTGCTATCCAAGGAACACCAACAACACTTACAGAAGTAACAGGTATATATCAGGCTAATGCTGCATATAAAGAATCAGAGAATCATCCGTTCTCATATCATTGGGAGGATATTGAGCCTGGGATGTCACTAAAAACTCATAAACGTACAGTAACTGATACAGATATCATTGGTTTTGCAAACCTTACCTGGGATCACTTCTATGCGCATACAGATATAACATCCTTAGACGGAAGTATTTTTGAAAAACGTACTGCCCATGGATATTTTATCCTTGCAGCCGCAGCAGGTTTGTTTGTGTATCCTAATAAAGGTCCGGTAGCAGCAAATTATGGATTAGAAGAATGTAGATTTTTAAGACCGATCTATCATAATGACACAGTATATGTTAGACTAACCTGTAAAGAAAAAGTAGATCGTGATGTTGCAAGTGCAGAGCATCCTAGCGGAATTGTAAAATGGTTTGTAGAGGTTTTTGATACTGAAGACGAGTTGGTAGCTATTGCTACCATTTTAACGATGGTGCAGAAAAAACAAACCTCTCTTGTAGAAATGACTGAAGCAAAAATTAAGGAATGCTTACATAAGCTAACCACAGATGCTAAACCAAAATGGGGAATCATGACACCCCAACATATGGTTGAACATCTGGAGTATACATACAAAATTGCTTCTGGAGAAATTCAGGATTTTGAGATTGCAACGCCAGAGAAGATTCTGGATAAAGTACATAATAGTTTATATAATTATGAAGCTTTTCCTAAAAACACAGACTTTCCATTACTTAAAAAAGGAGAGTTAGAAGAGCTAAAGCATCCTGATCTTGAAACAGCCGTAACAAAGTTGAACGAAGAAAGAGAAGTGTATAAAACATATTTTAAGGAAAATCCAGATGCAATACTAAAAAATATTGTTTTCGGAGAGTTGAACAAATATGAATGGTATCTGTTAGAAAGAAAACATTTAAATCATCATTTTGATCAATTTAACCTATTGGATTAAATTGATCAAAATTCCCGTGAAGTGGGAGTGATGCTAAAACCGAAAAATGAAAACGAATGTCATCCTGAGCTTGTCGAAGGGAGTTTATGTTAGAATGCACTTCGACAAGCTCAGTGTGACAGAAGAAATAAATTAGATTGTCATTCCAGTCTTCCGACTTAGCTCAGGATAAACTAAAGGCTGGAATCCAAGATTGAGATATAATGTAAAACCGAAAAATGTAAAATAGTAAATGATAAAGTTGTAAAGCAATGCTATCTACTTTAGACTTTTAGATTTTACATTTAAAAATTGATATTTATTTTGACACAACCATACGTAAACATAAACATAGAAAATCAGGTAGGAACCATTGAGTTTTTTCATCCTGCTCATAACTCTTTGCCAGGAGATATTTTGGCTAAGCTTGCTCAAACAATTACTGATGCTGGTAATAATGATGACATCAAGGTAATTGTATTAAAAAGTGGAAGAGACAGAACGTTTTGTGCCGGAGCCAGTTTTAAAGAATTGATCAATATTAATGATGCCGAAACCGGAAAAGTATTTTTCTCTGGTTTTGCCAATGTGATCAATGCTATGCGTAAATGTCCAAAATTTGTTATTGGGCGAGTACAAGGAAAAACTGTTGGTGGTGGAGTTGGATTAGCTTCTGCAACCGACTATTGTATGGCAACAAAATATGCGGCCATAAAATTAAGTGAACTTAATGTTGGTATAGGACCATTTGTAGTAGGACCTGCAGTAGAACGTAAAATTGGATTGTCTGCTATGACACAAATAGCGATTGATGCCAATTCATTTTATGATGCAGAATGGGCTAGAGATAAAGGGTTATTTACCAAAGTTTTTGAAGATATAGAAACATTAGATGCTGAAGTAAAAGCTTTTGCAGAACATTTATGCACCTACAATCCAGAGGCAATGAAGGATATGAAACAAGCATTTTGGAAAGGAACAGAGGATTGGGATACACTTTTGGCAGATAGAGCCGTAATTAGCGGAAGATTGGTGCTAAGTGACTTTACAAAAGAAACATTGAAACGATTTAAATAACAAATTCCTTTGGAGGCAGGAATCTATTGCTAATTGAGGATGAAAATGTGGTATATCTATATAATGATAAATAGACCTAATGAGGTAATTTAAGAAGAAACTGAAAGTGAAAACGACTCAAAAATATGATTTACAAGAGCGATTGGTGAAATTTTCAGCGAGCATTATTCTTAGTACAAATGCTTTGAATAAAAGTTTTGCATCAGAGCATTTGACTAAACAATTAATTCGTTCCTCTACTTCTTCTGCTTTAAATTATGGTGAAGCACAAAGCGCAGAATCAAGAAGAGATTTTGTTCATAAAATGAAAATATGTCTGAAAGGAAAGAGTTAAGAGAATCACAAGTTAATTTGCAGGTATTAAATGAAGCAGAACTAATAAAAGATCATGAGAAGTTTAATGTTATTATACAAGAATGTAAAGAATTGGTTGCAATTTTTACTACTAGTATAAAAACATCAAATATGAAATAGAATATAAACAGCAAAACCGAAAAATGTAAAATTTTAAATGATAAAGTTTTACTAGAATTGCTGATTACTTTAAACTTTTAGATTTTACATTTATAATTTGATATTTAATAATGATTTACAGCTTTAAAGGATATATACCCGTAGTACACGAAAGTAGTTTTGTGCATCCATTAGCAGCAGTAACCGGTAATGTTATTATTGGTAAAAACTGTTACATCGGACCAGGAGCCGCGATACGTGGAGATTGGGGAGAGATTATCCTTGAAGATGGAGTTAATGTACAAGAAAATTGTACGGTACATATGTTTCCGGGTAAATCTATTGTGCTCAAAGAAAGTGCACATGTAGGACACGGAGCAGTGATTCATGGAGCAAATTTGGGCCGTAATTGTCTAATTGGGATGAATACTGTGATTATGGATGATGCAGAAATTGGAGATGAATGTATAGTAGGGGCAATGTCTTTTGTGAAAGCAAATACAGTTTTTCCAAAACGAAGTTTGATTGTTGGTAATCCAGCGAAGGTAATTAAAGAAGTGAGTGATGAAATGATAGCCTGGAAAACAAAAGGAACAAAGTTGTATCAGCAATTACCTGCAGATTGTTATGAGTCACTTAAAGAAGTAGAACCTTTAAGAGAGGTTTCGAAAGATAGAACCAAACAAGAAGCATTTTATAAAACGCTGGAAGAGTTTAAGCGAAAATAGGTAATTACGAGTGTCACATGGAGCTGCCACACTGAGCTTGTCGAAGTGTTGTCGAAATGTAACATAAACGAATTAAAATTAATATATTACAAACAATAAACTAACAAACATTAGTTAACCAAAATGTCGACAGTAGAATTAAAAATGCCCAAAATGGGTGAAAGTATATCAGAGGCTACCATTCTTAACTGGTTAAAGAATGTAGGTGATACAGTAGAAGAGGATGAGACGATTTTAGAAGTAGCTACAGATAAAGTAGATTCTGAGGTTCCTTCTCCTTGTAATGGAGTGATTACAGAAATACGTTACCAACCTAATGAAGTAGTAGAAATAGGACAGGTAATTGCCGTAATTGATGCAGATGCAACATCTGTAACACTGAGCCAAAAACCTGAAAAGTCAAAAACGACTGAAAAATCACAAAAAACTCAGGAACCATTGGCTAATTCTGAATCAAGAAAAGCAAGTAATTCTGAGTTCAAAACTCTAAATACAGGAGAAAACGATGGTTTTTTATCTCCTTTAATCATTAGTATTGCTCAAAAAGAAAATATAACCATAGAAGAACTACAAAGTATTGCTGGTACAGGAGTAGATGGTCGTATACGTAAGAGTGATGTGATGCATTACCTGAAAAACAGAAAATATCCTTTACCAAGCAGACCACAACCACAAGCACCAAAATCAACTTACAATGCACCTCTAATCTCTTTTGTAGAAGGAAAAGATCGTATTGTAGAAATGGATCGTATGCGAAAAATGATCGCAGATCATATGGTGTATTCTAAGCATACTTCACCTCACGTAACCAGTTATATTGAAGTTGATGTAACTAACATTGTGAATTGGAGAAATGAAGTAAAGGTAAAGTTTAAGGAAAAACATGGAGAGAAATTAACATTCACTCCAATTTTTGTAGAAGCTGTTGCTAAGGCAATTCAGGAATACCCGATGATTAATGTTTCTGTAGATGACAAGAAGATTGTGGTACATAGCGATATTAATGTTGGTATGGCAACTGCACTGCCTAATGGTAATTTAATCGTTCCGGTAGTTAAAAATGCTGATGAGAAAAACTTACTTGGATTAGCTAAACGTGTAAATCACCTAGCTAATAGCGCAAGAAATAATGCCTTAAAACCAGACGAAATACAAGGGAGTACTTTTACTATTTCTAATGTAGGAACCTTTGGTAGTTTAATGGGAACACCAATCATTAATCAACCCGAAGTTGCTATTCTTGCTTTAGGGATTATTAAGAAAAGACCCGAAGTAATTACTACAGAAAAAGGAGACGAAATTGCAATTAGGAGTATGATGTATTTGTCATTGTCTTTTGATCATAGAGTAGTAGATGGGTTTTTAGGAGGGTCATTTTTACGTAAAGTAGGTGATGAATTGGAAGCTTTTGATATAAATAGAGAAATATAATAATAAATGCACAAGGGATAGAAGCTGGCTACCATGTAGCGCGAATAGCCCGACCCACTGGGATGTGCCCAAAACTAATACTAATGGAGCAAAAAATCAAAATTACAACAACCTCAGATTCAAAATTAAAGGATATTGATTTTTCTACTATTCCTTTGGGAAAAGCCTTTACCGATCATATGTTTATCTGTGATTATGAAGATGGAGCTTGGCAAAACCCACGAATCGAACCGTTAGCATTAATTCCTACGCATCCTGCAGCAATGGCTTTGCATTATGGGCAAGCAATTTTTGAGGGAATGAAAGCAACAGTAGGTAATGATAATACTCCGTTGTTATTTAGACCAGAAGAAAATGCAAAACGATTTAATCATAGTGCAGCAAGAATGGGAATGCCTTCTGTACCCGAAGAGCTTTTTGTAGAGGCAGTAAAGCAGATTGTAGGAATAGAGCAAGGATGGATACCACCACAAGATGGAAGCGCATTGTATTTACGCCCATTTATGTATGCAGATGAACCTTTTATCGGGATGCGAGCAGCATCAAGTTATAAGTTTATTGTAATCTGTTCTCCTGCAGGTCCGTTCTTTACTAAAAAAATCAGATTATATGCTGAAACCGAATATATAAGAGCGGCAGATGGAGGAACAGGAGAAGCAAAAGCAGCAGGAAATTATGCAGCAGCGATTCTACCTACCGAAAAAGCCAAAGCCAAAGGGTATGACCAAGTATTGTGGTTGGATGCCAATGAGCATAAGTATATCCAGGAAGTAGGAACGATGAATATTTTCTTTAAAGTAGAGGGTAAATTTATTACTCCGAGTACCAATGGTTCTATTTTAAAAGGAATTACAAGAGATAGTGTGATCACTTTACTTAAAGATAAAGGTTTTGAGGTAGAAGAACGTCCGATTACGATCGATGAGGTTATTGCATATTCGAAAGAAGGAAAATTAGAAGAGGCTTTTGGGACAGGTACAGCTGTTGCTATCGCTATGGTTGAAGCTATTGGGTATAATGAAGAATTGATCACATTACCCGATACAAACCCAGTAAGCCAGGATATGAAGGATACTTTGGATGAGATTAAAGTTCAGAAAAGAGAAGATAAGCATGGTTGGATTATACCCGTACCTGTTAGAGAGAAAGTAAGATAAAAGTTTTGTCATATTGAGCCCTTCGATAAACCTAGAATAGCCTCTGTAGAAATAGCTATATCCATTTGGTTTAAAAAAGATTTCGACCAGCTCAACCTGACTTGAGATTGATAAATGAAGAATTCAGAATTACAAATATTCGTAATTCAAAAATCAAAAAAGAAATGTTAGCAGAAAAGACCATAGCAAAAGAAACATTACAAAAAGCATTCATGACACTCTGTACCGCTAAGTCGATGACAGAGTTGTATGAAGAAAACTTTAAGACTGTTTCTAAATATGTACATGCGACCTCAAGAGGACATGAAGCAATCCAAATAGCTACAGCAATGCAGTTATTACCTCAGGATTATGCGTTCCCATATTATAGAGATGATTCGATGTTACTGGGAATAGGAATGCGACCTTATGATTTGATGTTGCAATTGTTGGCTAAAAAAGATGATCCATTTTCTGGAGGTAGAACGTATTATTCACACCCTAGTTTACGTGATGAGGATAAACCAAAAATTCCGCACCAATCATCAGCAACAGGAATGCAGGCAATACCTGCAACAGGAGTGGCAATGGGAATGCAATACAAAGAATTGGTAGGGATAGATCATGTTTCTGGAAACGATCCTGACAAGAGTGAGATAACAAAACCATCAGCGATGGATTCCGGCAAGAGTGAGATACTAGATGCACCTCTGGTGCTATGTTCTTTAGGAGATGCTTCGGTAACAGAAGGAGAGATTGCAGAAGCTTTTCAGATGGCTGCTTTAAAGCAGTTGCCGATTTTGTATTTGGTACAGGATAACGGATGGGATATTTCTGCAAATGAAGAGGAAACCCGTGCGCAAAATGCTTTTGAATATGCGGCAGGATTTAATGGATTAGAAGCTATTTCTATCGATGGGGCCAATTTTACCGAAAGTTACCTGGCGATACAAGAAGTAATCAAAACAATTAGAGAAGAAAGAAGACCGATTTTGGTGCATGCCAAAGTGCCTTTATTAAATCATCATACTTCGGGAGTACGAATGGAATGGTACCGTGATGACCTGGAAGAAGCTCGCTCTCGTGATCCATATCCAGTATTAAGAAATCAATTACTTTCATCTGGTTTTACAGAAGATGAGGTATTGGCTATCGAAGCAGAAGCAAAAGCAGTAGTAGCCAAAGATTTGGATGAAGCCATGAAGGCTGAAGATCCAAAGCCAGAGGATCTGTTTACTCATGATTTTGCTCCAACACCAATTACAGAAGAGAAAGGAGAACGATCTCCTGTTGATAAAGAAGAAGTGGTGATGGTGGATTGCGCTCTGTTTGCGGTAGAAGAATTAATGAAAGAGCACAAAGAGTGTTTACTATATGGCCAGGATGTAGGAGGAAGATTAGGAGGTGTTTTTAGAGAAGCGGCTACGTTGGCGCAAAAATTTGGAGATGAGCGTGTATTTAATACTCCTATTCAGGAAGCCTTTATTGTTGGTTCTACTGTTGGGATGTCTGCAGTTGGATTAAAACCTATTGTAGAAGTACAATTTGCCGATTATATCTGGCCTGGGTTAAACCAATTATTTACAGAGGTGAGTAGGTCATGTTATTTGTCTAATGGGAAATGGCCGGTATCGATGATTCTGCGAGTTCCGATTGGAGCATATGGTAGTGGAGGACCTTATCATTCTTCTTCTGTTGAATCTGTAGTAACTAATATTCGAGGTATTAAGATAGCATATCCAAGTAATGGAGCTGATCTTAAAGGATTGATGAAAGCTGCATATCACGACCCAAATCCTGTAGTTATTTTGGAACACAAGGGATTGTATTGGTCCAAAGTAAAAGGAACTGATGCTGCCAGAACTATAGAGCCATCAGAAGATTATATTTTACCTTTTGGGAAAGCTAATGCTGTACAACGCATATGGGCACAAGAAGAAAAAGAGACTATGACTATCGTAACCTACGGAATGGGAGTACATTGGGCTCTTAATGCTACAAAGGATATGAAAGAAGTAGTTGAGGTTATTGATTTACGCACATTATACCCTCTTGATGAGGAAACCATAATGGAATCGGTAAAGAAAACAAAGAAATGCCTTGTTGTAACCGAAGAGCCAACCAATAACTCTTTTGCAAGAGCATTATCAGGTAAGATCCAGGAAGAATGTTTTAGATCTTTGGATGCCCCTGTAATGACAATTGGGTCAGAAAATATGCCAGCTATTCCTTTGAACAGCACACTTGAGCAAACAATGATTCCTTCTACAGAAAAGGTAAAAGAGAAGATAATGGAATTATTAGCATATTGATTTTACTCAAATAGACCAGATTAAAATGAAAAACCTGAATTTTAACTTAAAATTCAGGTTTTCATTTTTTTAAATAGCTATATATTATTTAGAAATTCTATATGGTTTTAGTTCTTCAAAGAAGATATCATCATTAGGAACATCAAAATCCATACTTTTTATCTTTAGGTTATTATCCGTATTAAATTTTACTGTTCCGAAACTAAACCAGGCATGTTTTTTATCCCATACAATTTCCCAAACATCATGATGCCAGTGTCGTAGTGTGGCAGATAAATCAGGAGTGTGCTCAAATTTCATGCGTAACTGGTCTTTTTCTAACGAGATTTTAATTTTTCCGTAGATATCAGACATATAATCTCCTGCTATTTTAGTTAGTGCGACAGATGGTTTGGTGTTTAGTTCTCTTTTTTCTTTTCTTTTAGAGATTCGAGTATCTTTTTTACCACTGTTACTTGCTTTTTCTAATAGTTTGGCAGACCAATCGATAGATGTTGTACCCAAAAATTGATCTAAAGCGTGGTAAGTTGCAGCTCTAATTGGGCTTTTCATACCATTGGTGAGTATTACAACTCCTAGATTTTCATCAGGAATTAAAGTAACTGCTGTAATCATACCATCAAACCCTCCTGTATGAGCAACACTAAGCCTTCCTTGATAATCACTTAATCCCCATCCTAATCCATAGCCACTAAAATGCTTATTGAAATCATTTTTTGAAGTGTGATCTACTCTATAATTATTATGAGGTGTCCAGATTATATTTCTGGTATTTTTGGTAAGTAAGGTATCTTGATTTATACGACCATGGTTTAGATTAAAGATCATCCATTTAGAAACATCTTTTACACTAGAAATAAGCCCACCCATAGCTCCTATTTCTTCCCAATCTACCCAGTCAATAGGGATGTTCTTATCATTAGTACGACCATGAGGAGTAGCATAGTTTTTCTTTGTCCCGAGTTTTTTGTAAGATGTTATGGTTCTATCCATTCCCAGAGGGTTCAGGATCCGTTCTTTTACATTTTCTCCCCAACTTTTTCCGGTTACTTTTTTTATAATTTCTCCTGCAGTGATATACATCACATTAGAATAGCCAAATCCAGACCTGAAATCATAATTTTTAGGAAGGTGTTTAACTCTCTTTATAATTTCTTCTGATGTTAGGTTTGCTTTATACCAGATCACATCACCACTAAATGTACCCAGTCCAACACGATGGCTTAATATATCTCTAATCGTAACTTCATTACTTACCCATGGATCATAGAGTGCAAAATAAGGGAGATGTTTCTTTACTTTATCATCCCAATTTAGCTTTCCTTCCTGAACAAGCATCCCAATAATGGTAGCAGTAAAGGCTTTAGAATTAGATGCGATAGCATATAAAGTATTTTCATCTGGTTTTTCGTTTTTTCCATTCTCTTTTACTCCGTAACTACCACTGAAAATCAGTTTTCCATCTTTAACAATTCCAATAGAAGCACTAGGAATATCCCAATCTTTTACCATTTTTGCATAGTATTCATCTAGCTTTTTAAGATCAACAGTAGTTTTTGTTTGACCCAATATATTCGTTGTAGAAATTAGGAATACTATAAATAGCAGCAATAGTTTTTTCATGATATTAATTTTAGATAATGCTTTGTGTGTTTCAAAAAGTAAATATAGTTTATTTAGTGTGATATGAGAAGTACCAGGCTAGTTTCAGAATACCATTCAAAAATAATCAGATAATACAATAGATTTCTCTAATTAAGACCATATTGGTTGTATGTATACTACTGTTTTAATAATTTTCTAAACGCTTCAGCATCTCCATTAAATATATCATAATCTACTTTGCCTTTAATACCTTCTAATTTTTTTAGATCAGTACGTTGCCAGAAGGTCCAACCTTTATTTTTCCATGTTTCGGGAAGTTTTGGCTTTTCTTTTGTGTATTCTGCAATCCACAATTTATATTTTGAAAAATCGGGATGGTCAAGATACTTAATGCCAAAAAATAGATTAGTATAAATAATTGGAGATACCCCTAATTTTTTTTCTACCATTTGCAGCCAAAGTAAAGTGTTTTCTTGATATTCTTTTATAGTAATAGGAGCATTGATACCCAGTTTTTCTAAATCTAGAACTGGAGGTAAATCTCCAGGCTCTAATTGCCCTACAGCTGATATAAAATTTTGCACTTGTATTTTGGGGTCATCACTGGTTTGATAAAAATGATAAGCTCCTCTGTAAATACACTTGCTTTTTGCAGCTGCTCGATTAGATTTGAACTTTGGGTCTATGAAATCAGCACCTTCTGAAGCTTTGATATAAACATAATTAACATTATCTTTCTTAATATCATTCCATTTGATATCACCTTGGAAATGAGAAACATCCATTCCTGAAATAGAAGGATCTGTTTCTAGTCTTTGATTTTCTGAATTACACAAATTGTTTTTATCTGTTGCACAAGAAAGTAGTACTAACAATAGTATAAATAGTTGAATGGTAATTTTTTTCATGAATTCTATTGGTTAAGTCTTAAGAGTATTTAATTGTATGAAGTTTTAAATTGCTATGAATTATTGGTTAGGTCATTACTAAGTTTTTTTAAATTTTCCTCTTGAGCCTCTTTGATTTTAGTTAACCCGGAAAAATGAAAGAATTTTTTGAGTAAGAAACTCATGAGATAAAAGTATAATAGTGGTAAAATAAGAAAAAGAACAATGAGATTACTAATCATATTTATGATAAGTTTCATCAATTCTTTTTTACCTTCTTTTAAAATTTCAAAAGCTTCAGAAAACCCTTCTCCTACATCCACACTAACATCTTCAACTTTATCAACAACTGCATCTTCAACTTTTTTAAAGATACCTATACGCTTATGACCTTTTTCTTTAGCTTTCTCTAATTGTCTTTCTTTTCGAGCTTCTTGTTTTGATTTAATGTGTTTTCTCTTTGCTTCATATTTATTTTTAATAGACGAAAGATGTTCATGTAAGGAAGAACCAAGGTCTAATTCCATAATATCAGACACGTAGTGTATTCCATTAACATATAAAGAAAGCCCTGGGTTGATGAGAAATGCTATAATAAGTAATTTTAAAGCTACTTTTTTAAATTTTTCAAAGAATATACCAATAAGAAAAAACGCAGGAAGTAATTTGAGCAATAATGATTTACTCATATTTATCAATATGATTTGAACCGCGATTACAATATTAGCAAAGGTTAAATAATTAATTGCTCGTGTAAAAATATCAGAAAGCTCTGTTGCCAGCCCTCCCACTAAGAGAATACCCGAATTGTCAATACCTGTAGTAATACTTTTTAATTCCATGGCAAGGCCAAGGCCTAGCATCATATCCCCATTAATATCAGATAAAAAATCAATAGCTGGTGATACTAATATGTTACTACACCCTAAAGTGATAATAATCAAAGAGATGATAATAATCCAGGTTTTATCATTTTTAATTAGATTGGATAGTGTTTGGTTGATATCCATAAGGTTGCTAAAGTTGGTTTGTTTTTTGTGTAATTTAAAGGTAGATAATTTTTGAAATAAATTATGTAAGTATTTATACGTGATTATGGCAGAAATATATATAGCATGTATAGAAAAAGACACGCTAATATAACCCTATGATTCTCTATAGTTTTGATATGATTTAAGCGATGTTTTTAATATTTAAATAAAAAAACATTCGTAATAATGTCTATGTTTCTTGAAGTAAGTACTCTTTAATAAATGTTCACGAATTAATAAATCATCAATATGAGAATTAGTACGATTATTACGATCCTATTAAGTATAGCTCTATTACCATCCTGCTCATTTAGAAAACAAGAGGGTATTTCTTCTGACCCAATTGATGCCAAAGTATCTAAACTAATATCAAGTATGACTTTGGAGGAAAAAATTGGTCAAATGACTCAAATTACAATCACTGCACTGGAAAAAGAAGGAGAGCCAGGGATACTTGATAAAAATAAATTAAGAGAGGCAATTCATAAGTATAAGATAGGTTCAATACTTAATACACCTAATCCTGGAGCTCCAAAACCAAAAAGGTGGAATGCGATTTTAAATGAGATTTTGGCCGAAACTAATCAAACTGATAAAAAAATTCCGATAATTTATGGAATAGATGCTATTCATGGAGCAAGTTATACAGATGGAGCTGTTTTATTTCCTCAACAAATTGGTATGGCTGCAACATGGGATGCTGAATTGGTAGAAAAATGTACCGCAATTGCAGCTTATGAGACCAGAGCATCTTCAATACCCTGGGTTTTTTCACCTGATCTGGATTTACCTCGACATCCAGCCTGGTCAAGACTATGGGAATCTTTTGGTGAAGATACTTATTTGTCTTCACAAATGGCTGCAGCTATGGTAAAAGGTTTTCAGGGGGATGATGTTGGTGCTTCTGATAAAGTAGCTACCTGCCTTAAACATTATATTGGATATGGTAGTACAACTACAGGAAAAGACAGGACCCCAAGTATTATTCCTGAGAGAGTACTTAGACAGCATGATTTACCAATATATGAGAAAAGTATAAATGCAGGAGCCAAAAGTATTATGATTAGCTCTGGAGAGATTAATGGCATTCCTGTGCATGCTAGTAAAAAAATGATAACAGAAATTCTAAAAGACGAATTAGATTTTAAAGGCTTTGTTGTAACCGATTGGCAAGATATAATTTACTTACATACGCGTCATAAGGTAGCTTCTACTATGCGTGAAGCTGTTAAAAAATCAGTTATGGCAGGAGTTGACATGAGTATGGTGCCAGATAATTACTCATTTTTTGAAGAATTGTTTTCTTTAGTGAGTGATGGTGAAGTACCTATGTCTAGAATTGATGATGCTGTAAGCAGAATTTTGAGAGTCAAATTTGAATTAGATTTATTTAGAACACCAGTTACAGACCCTAAAGATTATCCGGATTTTGGTTCTCCTTCTTCAGTAGCCATGTCGTATATCGCCGCATCCCAGTCTATTACGTTACTAAAAAATACAGATAAAATACTTCCTATTTCTAAAGAAAGTAAGGTGTTAATAACTGGGCCAACTGCGAATAGTATGAAATATCTTAATGGAGGATGGTCATATACATGGCAAGGAGAAAAAAGTGATGAATATGCAAACGATAAGCTTACAATTTTAGAAGCATTTAAAAATAAAATAGGAGAGCAAAATGTAACATATACTCCTGGAGTATCTATTTTTGAAGAGATTGATATTGCCAAATCTGTTTCACTTACTAATAATGCAGATTACATAATTTTATGTTTGGGAGAGCATAATTATACAGAAACTCCTGGAGATATTAACGATTTGATGATCACCGAACCTCAAATCAAATTAGCTCAGGCGTTAGCTAAGCTAAATAAACCGATTATACTAATTCTTAATGAAGGAAGACCAAGAATCATAAGTCAGTTTGAAAATGATATGAATGCTGTTTTACAATGTTATCTCCCTGGAAATGAAGGAGCACGTGCCTTGATCGATATTGTTTATGGAGATATAAACCCAAGTGGGAAATTACCTTATAATTATCCCAGATACGCAAATTCTCTGCAAAAATATAATAGAAAATATACAGAAAGTTTAGGAGATACAGAGCAAAATGATGATGCTGATTATCAAAAGAGTTATAATCCACAGTATGAGTTTGGTTATGGATTATCGTACACAACTTTTAGCTATAAAAATTTGAACATAGATAAAATATTTATGAGTAAAGAAGACTCTATTCAAATAACTATCGATGTTCAAAATAGCGGAATAAGAACAGGGAAGGAAGTAGTACAGCTTTATCTAAAAGATATGTTTGCTAGTATTACACCAGAGGTGAAAACCCTAAAAAGATTTAGAAAAATAGAGCTTCAACCTGGAGAAATAAAAACAGTTTCATTTATGATTGGAATTGATGATTTAAAATTTGTTAATGAAAATAATGAATGGGTTGCAGAAAGCGGGGAATTTGAGGTTATGATTGGACCTCTTTCTAAAAAAATAGTACTGGAAAAAGAGCTAAAAGAACCATGAATATTTTCTTAGGATTATTCTTTTGTTTTTTAGTGTTAAATTAACATTCTTAAATGGTCAGGAAATAAATTATTTATTTAAGAATTTATGAACCCTTAAACTATTTTAAATGCAATCCGTTAAAACTATAGATTCTATATTGTGGACAAAAGTTAAATTAGGGGATTTAGACGCTTTTAATCAACTATATGATAGGTATATAGATGCACTTTATGAATTTGGTATTCAACATACCAACGATACAGACTATGTTAAAGATTGTATCCATGATCTATTTTTAGACATCTATAAATACCGTAAAAAACTTTCTGATGTAGATAATGTAAAATATTATCTTTTTAAATCTTTGAAAAGAAAGATCAATAGAAAATTTAAATCAAAGCTTAGTCTATTCTCAACAGAAGAGAAAAAAAATGAAATTAGATCTGAATACAAATCAATAGAAGAAATTATTATTCAGTCAGAAAATTCCTTAGAAATTGAAGCAAAACTTTCTATTGCTTTAACCTCTCTTTCTAGCAGGCAACGGAAAGGGTTATCCTTAAAATTTGATGAAAAAAAATCATACGAAGAGATTTCTGCAATCATGGGGATTTCTATAGAATCAGTGCGTACACTTATTTACAGGGCAGTGAAAAAATTAAGAAATGAGATTTAGATTTCAATGAAAATCAAAAAAAACAATAATTTTTTGTCTATGTTTTTTGATTTTGATGCTTTTATAGTTTGATAGGGTACTGAATTTGTTATTTCACCTTAAAACTTTTACCAAATACTATGGTGTAATAATTTACTAAGTAAAAAGTACAAAAAAATAATTGATATTAAAATCTTCCTAAAAATGCTAACTGAAGAAGAGAAAAAACTTTTAAAAAATAAAATAAATGCGTCTGTTACCGAATATTATAATAAAAGGAAAAAGAGAAGGCTAGTATACTATTATATAAGTGTTGCTGCAGCGATTACAATTATGTTCTTTTCTATTAAGTATACGAATACCTATCAAAACTCTTCAGCATTAAAAAATTATGTTGATGTTACAGGTACTAATATTGATAAAGACGGAGATGTGAAGTTAGTTTTAAATGATAAAGAGGAAGTTCAAATTACAGAAGAAGCACCAAGCATTACGTATTCTAGCTCTGGTGGAGAAGTAACTGTAAATAATTCTAAAATAGTAGAACAATCGTTAGAGAATACGTTTAATACGATTATTGTTCCTTATGGAAAGAGAATCAAAATTACACTTTCTGAAGGCACAAAAGTATGGCTTAATTCGGGTTCTAGACTTACATATCCAGTTGTGTTTAATGGAGATAAAAGAGAAGTTCACCTTATAGGAGAAGCTATTTTTGATGTAATGCATAATAATAAGCAGCCATTCTATGTTGTTACTGATGATTATGATATTAAAGTTTTGGGTACAGTATTTAATGTAAGCAGTTATAGTGATGATGATTATACGAGTACAGCACTAGAAAGAGGTAGTGTAATGATAAAATATAAAGGGAGTTCTTTTTTTTGGAAATCAAGCATGAAAATAACACCAGGAACACTTGCTATATATAATAACAAAACCAAAAAGATGAGTAGTAACAGAGTTGATGTTACTAAATATATGTCATGGCGGGACGGTAAATTTATATTCAAAAAGCAAAGAATGGATGTGATAGTTAAAAAGCTTTCTCGATATTATAATGTTACAATTTTGATAGAGAGTGAAGAACTTAAAAAACAGACTTTTTCTGGACATCTGGATTTAAAAGATAGTGTAGAAAAGGTAATGGAAGTCCTTAAACAATCAACAGATTTGAGATATAAAAATGAAAATGGAAAATTTGTAATTAACTAAAAACATCAATCGTATGATATGAAATAACCCTATAATTTATTACAAAAAAAGCCAGAAAATGTTGCCGCATTTTCTGACCTAAATCAAATATTGCGATATCGCAATACTTAATGCATAAAAAACAAAATTATGAATAAAAAAGTTAACGATGTTTCTTTTTTGTCTAAAAAGAAGGAATTCAATTTTCTATTAATCATTATGAGAGTTTTTATTTTATCCCTGTGTTTTGGCTTAACAAGTGTATATGCACATAACTCTTATTCACAAACTAAGCTGGATATTGACTTAAAAAATGGAACCCTTGAAGAACTATTTGGTCAAATTCATTCTCAAAGCGAATTTATATTTTTTTATAAGGATGATATTGTAAAAACAAATACAAAGATTACATTACTTCTTAAGCAATCTACTATAGCTGAAATATTGAATAAAGTATTTCAAAAAACAGATCTTGCTTATAAGATAATTGATCGACAAATAGTAATATCCAAGCAAAAAAAAGAGTTAAACGCGAAAACGTCTTCAAAACCAAAGCTCCCTCTACAGGATATACTAACAGGTAAAGTTACCACTGCCATTGGTGAACCATTACCAGGGGCAAGTATTATTATAAAAGGAACAAATAGAGGTACTCAGACCGATTTTGATGGTTATTATAAATTGGAAGTTACTAATGGAGAATCTTTAGTGTTTTCTTATTTAGGATTTAGTAATCAAGAGGTTATTTATTCTGGTCAACCTAAATTAGATATTACATTGATTGAAGATGCAGGCGAATTAGGAGAAGTAATTGTTGTAGGGTATGGAACTAGAGCAAAAAGTCTAATTACGGGAGCAATTTCTAGTATTGGTTTTAAACAAATAGAAAATTCATCCAACCAGCGTATGGAGCAGGTTTTGCAAGGTAGAGTATCGGGTGTAACGGTTGTTTCTTCATCAGGAGCTCCTGGTTCAGGGGCAAAAGTTAGGATTCGTGGTACAGGCTCTAACGGAAATTCTGATCCTCTTTACATAGTTGATGGTATGAAAGTTTCAAACTTAGAGAATATTGCTCCAAGTGATATAGCAAATATAGAGGTGTTAAAAGATGCGGCATCTTCAGCAATTTATGGTACTCAAGGCGCAAATGGTGTTGTGATTATCACTACAAAACAAGGTAGAAAAGGCCAACCAGTCATTAATTACAATTCACAAGTTGGGATCCAAACTTTGAGAACTAAAATGGAGCTAATGAACGCTTCTCAATTTGTAACATATTCGAATGAAGCAGGCAATACTACCGTAGTAAATAATGGAATTGATACCGATTGGATTGGTGAAACTTTTCAAGATGCATTTATTCAGAAACATGATCTCAGCTTTTCAGGAGGATCAGAACGATCAACGTATTTTCTATCTGGGTCTTTTCTAGACCAGGATGGTATAGTAGGTAAAAATAATTCGTCATATAAAAGATATACGTTAAGAGCAAATCTTAAGAGTGATATAAAAGATTGGCTAGAAGTAGGGGCTAATATTGTGTACTCTAATACAGGTCAAGCTCCAATTACAGAAGACGACTCTTATAATGGAGTTGTAAATCATGTATTATTAATTGATCCGTTAACCCCTGTAACATACAATGGTTCATTGCCTCCAAGAGCACTTACGGGTGTTGAGAATGGAACTGCAATGCTTGATCAAAATGGAAATGTATATGGATATCCTACATATTCTACAGGAGAGGTAATCAACCCTGTGGCATCCTCAAATTATATTTTTAGAGGAGGAATAGACACTGATAGAGTTTTACTCTCTGTTAAAGGCAAGATAAAGTTATCAGATGATTTATCATTTACTTCAAGATTTGGTTATGAAAGATCTAATTCATTCGATACCAGATGGACACCTATATATTATGTTACTAGTGAGGCAAGTAATTCTATTGTGACTTTAAAGCATGCAATAAGTAGAAATTCAAGATGGTTATGGGAGAATTTTGCAAGATATAATAAGAATTTGGGAGATCATAGTCTTACCGGTTTATTAGGATACTCTGCAGAGAAAATTAAGAACCCATATTATAATCTACAAGGAGCAGGTATTACAAGAGGAACAGATGATTTTGCATACTTTGATTTTTCTAACAGAGACAATGATATCATAGGAAATAACATATTTCAGAAAAATATGACTTCGGTTTTTGGAAGAATATCGTATGATTATTTAGATAAATACTTGTTAGAAGGATCATTACGATATGATAAATCAAGTGTTTTTCCTAAAAATGAAAAGGGAGGGTATTTTCCTGCAGTTTCTGTCGGTTGGGTTCTTTCTAAAGAAAATTTTTGGAATTCAAATAAGATTAATTACATCAAGTTACGGGGTAGTTGGGGACAGAACGGGAGTGATGCAAACTTATCAGGTAATGGAGATTTAGAATTCTGGCAAAATGTAGTTACCGATGTTGGAGTTATCCCAATAGTTTATGAAGGTATAAGTGGTACTCAAATTGGAGATTTGGCAAATCCCCAATTATTATGGGAACGTTCTGAACAAGTTGATATCGGTATTGATCTTAAAGCTTTAGATAATAAGTTTAATTTTTCAGTAGATTATTATAATAAAACTACCAGAGATTTGATTGTCTCTAATGGTAACATTATAGTACCCGGATCTGTAGGGAGAACATTAGGAGCAATTAATGCCGGTACGATTACCAATAAAGGCTTTGAATTTGAGATTGGTTATAATACGACTACCAGCGGAGGCCTGGATTATGGTATTAACCTTAATTTGTCTACGTTAAAAAATAATACTTCAGAAGTATCTATCGGAGGAGCATTAAATGGAGCATCAATCCCTGGGGCACCGATTACGCGATTTGAAGAAGGTTTTCCGGTATGGTATTTTTATGGATTTAAAACCGATGGTATTGACCCTCAGACAGGAGAAATTATTTTTGTTGATACCGATGGGGTTCCAGGTATTACTTCCAATGATAAAACTATGATTGGTTCACCACATCCAGATATATTGTTTGGAGGTAATATTAGTTTAGGGTATAAAAATTTTGACTTAAATGTATTACTTCAAGGAACATACGGAAATGATATTTTTGCAGGATATCACCAACCTTCTCGCCCAATCACTAATAAACCTATTGATTATTATAATAATAGATGGCAACAACCAGGTGATATAGCATCTTTTCCGGGAGCTGCTAATATCGCAGACGCATACAATACTGATCTTATGGTAGAAGATGGTTCTTACATGAGAATTAAGCAATTACAAATAGGATATAATTTTCCATTAAAAATTACAAATAAACTTAGCTTAGGAAAGTTTAGAGTTTATGTCTCCCTAGATGATTATTTTACGTTTACCAAGTATAATGGTTTAGATCCTGAAGCCGGGAGTTATGAAAATAATAGCCAAGGGATCGATAGAGGATTCTACCCAATACCTGGCAAAGCATTATTTGGTTTATCAGTAGGTTTTTAATGAATTTAATTATTTATAATCATGAAAAAATTAATTTTTATTACAATAGTAGCTTTTTGTGTGTCTTGTAGTGATGATTTCGTAAATATTGCTCCTGTTGGAGTATTAGATACCGCTACATATTTTGATACTGAAGAAAATGCAGATCAGGCAGTTATAGGTTTGTATGATCTTATGCAACACAATTATGGACTTAACTGGAACAGTGCGTATTTTGTAAAAATGTTACCAGGAGATGATGTTAATGCAGGGGGAGGAAGTTCTACAGATCAAAAGCAATTACAAGATATTGATGGTTATACAGATGTATCGATTGATAATATTTCAATTCAGAGCAATTGGGATTTGTTTTATCAAACAATTGCATTAGCAAATATTATTATTAATACTGTAGAAACAGGAAATTTAGATAACCGTGAATTAGTATTAGGAGAAGCAAAATTTATTAGAGCTTGGTGTTATTTTGAGTTAACCACAATGTGGGGAGATGTTCCCTTACGATTAAAAAAACCATCCAATATAAGCTCTGATGATTTTGCTTTACCTAAAAGTTCTAGAGCAAAAATCTATGAACAGGTAGAAAAGGATTTAGAAGATGCTATTACCGGTTTACCAGATAAAATATCAGTTTCTCAGCCATTTAGAGTTTCTAAAGGAGCGGCAAAAGCTCTTTTGGGCAAAGTATTCGTTTTTCAGGAGAAATATGCATTAGCAATTACTCAACTGTCGGATGTGATTTCAAATCCTGCTCATGATTTAGAAGATACTCCAGTAGATGTATGGACTACAGCAACAGAATTTGGCAAAGAATCACTCTTTGAATTAGGGTATATCTCTACTAATGGTTATGATTGGAGTAATTTTCCGTGGGATGGTCGCGCAGAAAGTAATATACATCAGCAATTAATGGGGCCAAGAGGAGATGGTTTTTTTGATGTAGAAGGATTAGGAATTCTAAATGGATGGGGATTTAATTTACCTACTTCTAAATTGATAGCAACTTTTGATGTAGCAGGAGACGTAGATCGAAAAATGGCTACAATAGCTACAGAAGCAGAGATTATTGCTGCAGGAGGTAGTGTGAATAATCCAGAGAATATTTGGGGTTATGAAGGAGCCATACGAATGAAATATGTAACTCGTTTATCCGAAACTGTTTCTAATGGAATATCAGAAGTAAACTATTCAGCCAATTGGAGGTTATTAAGATATGCTGAAGTTTTATTATTAGCAGCAGAAGCATATAATAAAAATGGACAAGATGATCTGGCATTAATTGAATTAAATAAGGTAAGAAATAGAGCTGGATTACCAAACCTTTCCGGAATATCTGGTAATGATTTATTTGAGGCAATTGTAGATGAGAAATTCTTAGAATTAGCACATGAAGGACAACGTTTTTGGGACTTAGTACGATGGGATAAAGCAGCAACTGAACTTGCCGGTACGGGATATACAACTAAAAATGATTTGTTTCCTATTCCTATGACCGAAATTCAATTGAATACAGCATTGTCAGTATCAGATCAAAACCCAGGATATTGAATTAGAGCCTGTAATTAGATTATAAAAACAGCATGCTTATACACACTGTTTTTATAGCATGATTAGACAATATAAACTACCATAAGTAAAACCCTGTTACTTTCATGTTTTGTAACAGGGTATTATACTATATCATTTATGAAAAATACGATGTCTGTCATTTTTACTTTGTACTCCTTTTGATTCTGGAGGGTATAAAAATTTACTCATAGCTGTAATATAATTAGATAGCCATTTTGTAATTATTTGTGATATTTTTCCTTTTATATTTTTTTCTTTGGTATTAGTAAGTTGTGCTTTCATAGTTATTATATTTTGATCTTTTATTTATGTTCCTCGCAGTGATTCATACTCAAGTGAATCAAGTTTTTTAATAGAATTTGAGTAATTCTCGATGCGCTTTTTTATTGTAGAATGTTTGTTTCTACAAGACCTATCAAGGTTATTCACTTTAACTAGTTTGATATAAGGAGTACTATTCATAACTTTTGGTTGTACAATGAGCTTTCCTGTTTTTTCGGGTTTAGATAAAAACCATTGTGGTACATCATTTTTCATAATTATTGTTTTTAATGATTACTAGACTTGATAAGATTATCTTATCATTTTTTATTTTTACTAAAGTATTATTGGTTGTGTGTTGTATTAGATAATCTATAAATTGATGGTGTTTAAACACTTGAGAAATACCGTATTCTTTGTGGTGTTTTACCAGAATATCTTCCAAAAATTTCTATCTTGCTTATCCAATCATAAGTATGAAATATGGATAGTATATCGACAATTATTTTAGCCCTTTCACTTATCATTATCATGCTTGGAATGGGGCTATCTCTGGTAATTGAGGATTTTAAAAGAATATTGATATACCCAAAAGCAATCCTATTAGGGTTGACTAATCAAATACTGATTTTACCAGTATTGGGATTTGCATTAGCATCTTTATTTCCCGTACAACCCGAGATTGCAATCGGAATTATGATATTAGCTGCATGTCCAGGTGGCCCCACGTCTAATTTAATATCTCATTTGGCAAAAGGAGACATAGCATTGTCTGTTACTCTTACTGCATTAAGTAGCTTTATCACTATTTTGACTATACCTTTTATTATAAATTTTGCACTTCTTCACTTTTTAGAAGAAGGGCAAATGATTAGATTGAATGTGATGACAACTATTATTCAGATATTGGTAATTACCATTATTCCTGTAAGTATTGGTATGTTAATTAGAAAATATAATGAACGGTTTGCCTTAAAAATGGCTAAACCCGTTCGGAGAGCTTCAGGGATTGTACTCATGCTTGTAATTGTAGGTATCGCAATTAAAGAAAAAGATAATATTGTACCTTACTTTCGGCAAGCGGGAGCAGTTGCTTTATGCCTAAATGTTATTACAATGATTGTGGGGTATTATTCTTCTAGATTATTTAATATTAAAGATAAAAGAGCCATTTCAATTGCAATTGAGTCAGGAATCCAAAATGGAACCTTAGCAATAACGATCGCTGTTGTTTTACTTAAAAATACTTCTTTTGCGGTTGCTCCAGCAGTATATAGCTTATTAATGTTTTTTACAGGTGGTATTGCTGTCTATATGGGTATTAAGAAAAGTTATACCCATGAAAACTAGTAGTATTAGTTTTCAATATGTCAATGAACTTGAACTATATCAATAAAAAAAGACGCCTTATTAGGGCGTCTTTCTTATATCTTATCTTGATTTGTTTATAAGTTTCTATCCTTATAATTATCTGTTGTATATAATAAAACACCTTTTATGTTCACTCCAGAACAATACCTCCTTTGTTTATTAAAAAGACAGGTTAACATAGGTTGTGAATTACTAGGTGTCATTTTTATTTTTTTAAGTTAAATGCGTACTATTGATATTAATCTAAGTTCGCAATTGTTTCGATGCAAAGATCAAAACATTTTTTTAATAAGCAAATATTTTTTCAAGTTATTTTACTGAAAATCAATTAGTTATGTTTAATTTGAAGCATAGGAATTCCTGTCCGTTTTTCAACAGATTTTGGATAATTGTAGCAATTGTCTGTCTCCCTGTTGCTTAGTTTCCAAATAGTATTTTTTATGTGCTAATTAATTTCTATGCATATGTTTAATTTTTTTATTGAGTTTATTTAGATTTTATTATTTTGAGAAGTGTTTCGACTAGATTTTATGTATTTATTTCGTTTTATATCAAAAAGATTCAATAAAAAAAGCGTCCAATTTCTTGGACGCTTGAGTTATATTTAGTTTTTATTTCAAATCACTTCAAAAAAATCAAAAATAGCTACATAGCATCCTGTTTTGCAGGGATAATGTATTTATCCTACAATATCTACATTGTTTATACAATGTTTTTGGATTAATATGCAGTTTGTTATTTCTCATCTTGTTATGCAAATATTAATAGTTTTTCAGCTGTTTTCCAAATATTTACTGAAATTAAATTTGTTTCACATCTATTTTTTGATGTCTGGTAATCTATTTGGTTTTTTGGTTTGACAATGAAAAGTTTGTGCTTTTTGTGCTAATTCTTCACAAGGTGTGAAATATTATATTTTTTGATCACTCCAAACATTTTCACGCGAGTAATAATAATTTTCTGCCCAAGATGCGCCATAGGATATTAATAAAGTAGCTGTTACTGCCATTTTTGAATCTGTTATTGTTTTTACAACATCTTTATAGATAAGGTAAATAGGCAAGGAATGTTCATGACCCGGATAGCTATCTAAGAGTTGAGTCATATTTAATTTAAAATCCAGTTCTCCTTCAGTAGTAGGTATTAGTTTTAATTCTTTGCAGCTATCATGATCCCTTGTCGATGCTTACGATTACCCACCAGATACATTTTGGTACTCTTGGTACAGAAATTCTGACCTAAAAGAAATGACTAAATAAAGAGAAAAGAGCAGGCTTGTCAAAAAAAAAAGGCTAAGTTCTAATTAGAATATGTTTTATCTTTACTTTATAAAAACGGAGAAATGATACCAGAAGATTTTAGAGATTTTTTCATTAGTTCATCGGCTTTGGTTCAATCAGAAATTGTTTCCACATTATTGGAGATCTCTACTGAGGGTTCAGCCCTGATTGATAGCAATCAGAGTAAAGCCATAAGCTGTCCTCATTGTAAGTGCAATAAAATTAAGGCTAATGGTAAGCTCAAAGGAGTACAGCGCTATGTTTGTAATACTTGTCATAAAAACTTTAGTGAAACTACCGGTAAGTTCTGGTACAACCTCAAGAAGAAAGACAAAGTTAATCGTTATTTATTCTGTTTACTCTCTGGATATAGTATTCGCAAGAGTGCCAAAGAAACAGGGATTTCTATTCAGACTTCTTTTGATTGGAGGCACAAATTACTTGTCTCCTTTGGGAGCGTAAGTGTGGATGAATTCCAAGGAATCCTAGAGAGTGATGATCTTTTCTTTGCTTACTCTGAAAAAGGGAATCGAAATTTGGATCGTCCTGCTAGAAAACGTGGCGCAAAGGCAAGTAAAGCTGGTCTCAGTAATGAAAAAGTAGCTGTGATAGCCAGTTGTGACCGATCAGGGAACAAAGATTTCAAAGTAGCTACCAGAGGTCGCATTAGTAAAAGTGACTTGGAGACTATATTACAAGGGAAGTTGGCTAAAGTAGAAACCCTTTGTAGCGACAGTCACAGAAGCTATACTGCATTTGCAAAAGACAAGAAGGTAGCACACAAAAAATTTAATGCTTCGAAGGGTCAAAGAGCTGTTGACAAAATATATCACGTACAAAATGTGAATAATATGGATATGCGTCTAAGGAAATTTATGGAGCCCTTCAATGGAGTGGCAACAAAATACCTTCAGAATTATCTGAATTGGTTTTTAGTCTTAGAAAAAATAAAAAATTCAACCAGTAAAATGGCAACCGTAGCAGCTATAGCCTTTGCTTCCAATACTGCCTGGATGGAATTTAAAAACATAGTAGTAAATAATATGCTTTTTAGAACTTAGCCAAAAAAAATTGATAAATATCAAGGTTTGGGTTGATTAATTCGAGGATTTGAATGATGATAAGAGAGTATTTTTGAAACATCATTAACTGTAAACCTACACAAGATTATGAGAACCAGTAAAATGCTCTTATCTCTAATTTCATATAGTATCCCCTATTACTATTTCAAATTACTAATTGTAGAAAAAGGCAAAACCATATTAAACCTTTATAAGAGCCCTTAATACTCTTATAAAAGAATAAACTACATGTAGAGTAGGTGTGTAGTCTATATTGATGACTTATAATGCATTGGCAGTAAAGCTTTTATTTCGGAAAAAAGATAACGAACTAGGGGGTAGTCAAAATTAATACGTCATAATAAATAGACACAACCATTTTAATTAGTACTTATGAATACTCAAAAAACCACAAGTAATAAAACAAAAGTTATTATTCCCCGACCCCAATGTCTTTTTTGGACATAAAAGATTTTTCTCTTTTAAAATCTTAAGCTAATTTTTTTTAACACACAATCTTAATTAATTAAAACTCAACTCATGAAATCAAGGAAGAGTATATTCCTCCTTATTCCGTTTTTGTTGTTTTCGATATTCGTTAACGCACAAAATCAGAATGACCGAGAGAATATTAAAAAACAAACCAATTTACAAGCCCTACAACGGGTTATTAACAGATCTAATAATGCAAATAATGCCAATAGGGCTAAAGTTGCAAGTCAAAGAATGCCTCTTACAAAGACCACAAAAGACGGTCGGTTAGGGGTTTTTTATTCTTTTAATGAAAAAGGTGAAGCTATTTATGCTTATGATGATAATGTTGATGCTGCAGCTTCTGGACGTACAAATAAAATATGGACAGGTGGGGCATCAGGTCTTAATCTTACTGGAGCTGGCATCGAAATAGGTGTTTGGGAAAGTGGTTATGCCAGACCAACTCATCAGGAATTTGGAGGCAGAGCTTCTAATGGAGGTGATGGAGGATCTGTTACTAGCCATGGAACACATACAGGAGGTACATTAATTGCCAGTGGTACTGATGCAGCGGCTAGAGGAATGGCCTCTGGGGCAACTATAAAAAACTATACAGCTTCTGGGATGGTATCAGAAGCAGCTTCATTTGCTGCTGCCGGAGGAATCTTAGCTAATAATTCCAATACCCCAAGCGGCTCTGCAGGTGTTTATGACGCTACTGCACGTGATATGGATGAAGTTACCTATAATGCTCCATTTTATCTGCATTGTAAATCTGCAGGAAATAGTGGAAATAATTATGGTATAGTAAAAACTAACCAGCTTGCAAAGAATTTACTGGTTGTCGGAAATTGTAATGATGTGCTAAACTATACAGGACCTTCTTCTGTAAGTATGTCTTCATCTAGTTCTTATGGCCCTTCTGATGACTGGAGAATTAAACCAGATATTACTAATAATGGTACTACTGTATATTCTTCTAATAATGCAAATGATACAGATTATACTACTAAGAGTGGTACTTCGATGTCGACTCCTGCCACAGCAGGTACTATTGCCTTGTTACAGGAACACTATAAAAATATCAACGGAGTATACATGAGAGCTGCTACAGCTAAAGGATTGATTATTGATACTGCTGATGAAATGGGAGCCAATGATGGTCCTGATTTTGCAAGTGGATGGGGTTTGATTAATGCAGAAAGGGCTGCTCAGGTAATCAGTAATAATGGCAGTGCATCTGTTATGGATGAATTAACGCTAAATAATGGAAGTACATATACCAGAACTATCATTTCTGACGGATCTACCCCATTAGCTTTGACTATAGTATGGAATGATCCTGCTGGTGCGATTGGTTCAGGAAATACACCTGTATTGGTAAATGACCTGGATGTTCGTGTAACCGGAAATGGGAATACATATTCTCCTTGGGTAATGGTACCTAATGGAAGCTTTAATAATTATAGTGATGCTGCTCAAAAAGGAGATAATTTTAGAGATAATGTAGAAAAAATAGATGCAGTTTTAGCGGCAGGAACCTATACGGTTACGGTAACTCATAAAGGTACTTTGACTAATGGTTCGCAAGATTTTTCTCTTGTAGCTAGTGGTGTTAGTACTACTGTTGTAGTTGATAATGAAGCACCAAGTGTACCTACAAACGTAACAGCTTCTAATATTGGTTCAACAACTGTTGATCTTAGTTGGACGGCTTCAACAGATAACATTGGTGTTAGCGTATACGAAGTATTTCAAGGAAACACTAGTATCGGTACATCTACTACTACAAGCTTTAGTGTTACTGGTCTTACCGCTTCAACATCATATAGTTTTAGAGTAAAAGCCAAAGATGCTGCAGGAAATGTGTCAGGAAATAGTAGTACTGTTAATGTTTCCACCACAGCTACTCCGGCATGTGCTGGGATTAATAGCTTTCCCTATAGTGAAAGTTTTGAAGGTAACGTAGGTGCTTGGGTACAAGAAACGAGTGATGATATTGATTGGACAGTAGATAGCAGCGGAACACCTTCTTCAACTACAGGGCCATCTTCGGCAACAAATGGTAGTAGTTATATCTATACCGAAGCCTCAGGAAACGGAAATGGATTTCCAAATAAGGTTGCACTTTTAACCAGTCCTTGTATTGATCTTTCTAATCAGCCAAGCTCAGAACTTAGTTTTGATTATCATATGTATGGATCTAATATGGGAACTTTAGAAATTAGAGTTTCTACAGATGATGGAGCCACATGGACTAGTGCTTGGAGTTTGACAGGTGATCAGGGTAATAATTGGAATTCTCAGGTAGTAAGTTTATCTAGCTATGGAGGTAGTGTGATAAAACTACAGTTAAAAGGTACTACGGGACCAGATTATAGAAGTGATATGGCAATCGATAATGTAAAGATCATTTCTGCAACACTCGATACACAAGCACCAAGTACTCCAGCAAGTTTAGCAGCTTCTAATATTGGCGCAACAACAGCTGATTTATCCTGGACTGCTTCTACAGATAATGTTGGGGTTACCGAATATGAGATTTTTCAGAGAGGTAGTAGTATAGGAACATCTGCAACAACTAGTTTTAGTGTTACTGGTCTTACCGCTTCAACATCATATAGTTTTAAGGTAAAAGCTAAAGATGCAGCAGGTAATGTATCAGCAAACAGCAATGTTGCTAATGTCACTACTACAGCTACTCCGGCATGTGCTGGGATTAATAGTTTTCCATATAGTGAGAGTTTTGAAGGTAATGTAGGTGTTTGGGTACAAGAAACGGGTGACGATATTAACTGGACAGTAGATAGTGGAGGAACACCTTCTTCAAGTACAGGGCCATCTTCGGCAACAAATGGTAGTAGTTATATCTATACCGAAGCCTCAGGAAATGGAAATGGATTTCCAAATAAGGTTGCACTTTTAACCAGTCCTTGTATTGATCTTTCTAATCAGCCAAGCTCAGAACTTAGTTTTGATTATCATATGTATGGATCTAATATGGGAACTTTAGAAATTAGAGTTTCTACAGATGATGGAGCCACATGGACTAGTGCTTGGAGTTTGACAGGTGATCAGGGTAATAATTGGAATTCTCAGGTAGTAAGTTTATCTAGCTATGGAGGTAGTGTGATAAAACTACAGTTAAAAGGTACTACGGGACCAGATTATAGAAGTGATATGGCAATCGATAATGTAAAGATCATTTCTGCAACACTCGATACACAGGCACCAAGTACTCCAGCAAGTTTAGCAGCTTCTAATATTGGCGCAACAACAGCTGATTTATCCTGGACTGCTTCTACAGATAATGTAGGCGTTACCGAATATGAGATTTTTCAGGGAGGTAGTAGTATAGGAACATCTGCAACAACTAGTTTTAGTGTTACCGGTCTTACAGCTTCAACAGCATATAGTTTTACGGTAAAAGCTAAAGATGCAGCAGGTAATGTATCAGGAAACAGTAATGTTGCTAATGTCACTACTACAGACACTCCAGCATGTGCTGGGATTAATAGTTTTCCATATAGTGAGAGTTTTGAGTCTGATTTAGGAGTTTGGACCAACGCTACAGGTGATGATATTGATTGGACTCGAGATTCAGGAGGTACTCCATCAAATGCTACTGGTCCGGCAAGCGGACAGGATGGTTCTTTCTATCTGTATACCGAAGCTTCGACCAATGTCACTCCACCAGGTAGCCCAAATAAAGTGGCTTTATTAAATAGTCCTTGTATAGACCTAACAGGAGTTCCTAATGGATCACTGGAATTCGGATACCATATGCAAGGAACTGCTATGGGGAATATGGAAGTTTTAGCAAGTACAGATAATGGAGTTACTTATACTTCTATATGGTCAAAGAATGGTAGTCAAGGAGATGTTTGGAACCAAGCTACAGTTGCACTTACTTCTTATGCTGGATCTGTAATCAAGTTACAATTCAAAGCAACGACGGGATCAGGATGGAGTAGTGATATGGCAATCGATAATGTGAAGATTATTTCTATCGTTCCAGATACACAAGCACCAACGGTACCTGCAAATTTAACAGCTTCTAATATTGCTAATACATCAGCAGATCTTAGTTGGGACGCTTCGACAGACAATACTGGCGTTACAGGATATGATATATATCAGGATGGAACAAGTATTGGTTCATCAACAAGTACTACATATAGTGTTAGTGGTCTTACAGCCAATACTACATATAGTTTTACTGTAAAGGCTAAAGATGCTGCAGGCAATGTATCTGGCAGTAGTAACGCTGCTAATGTTAAGACAACGAATGTTGTTCAATATACTTTAACGACCAATACAACAGGACAAGGAACAGTAAGTGGAGGAGGAACCTATAACTCAGGAACATCTGTAACGGTTACAGCTACTGCTGCATCAGGATGGGATTTTAGCGGGTGGTCTGGTGCTCTATCAGGCAATACGAATCCGACATCTATCTCGATGAGTTCTGATAAGACCGTAACAGCGACCTTTACTGAAGCTCCTGTTATCAGTACTTCAACAGAAAAGTATCGATTAACCTGGAGAGGTAATACGTCTACCACTATGGTTGTAGGATGGAATCAGGTACGAGGAACGAATCCTGTGGTACATTACGGTACTACAGATTTTGGTAGTAATGCTGCATCATATCCGCTTAGTAAAACTGTAGATAGAACGGTTTCTAGTAAAGGAATGAGTAATAATTATGCTAGATTAACAGGACTTCAGGCAGATACTGCTTATTATTTTGTGATCAAGGATAGTGAAGGAGTTTCTAAAAGATTCTGGTTTAAGACTGCGCCTAGTGATCCTAATACCCGTTTATCAATTGTAGCAGGAGGAGATTCTCGAAACAATCGTACTCCAAGACAAAATGCTAATAAACTTGTTGCCAAGATCAGACCACATGCTGTACTCTTTGGTGGAGATATGACAAGTTCTTCATCGAGTTCTCAATGGCAAAACTGGTTTGAAGACTGGCAATTAACTATTGGTTCTGATGGAAGGATGATTCCTGTTGTTGCCGCACGAGGTAATCATGAGAAATCGAATGATATCAGAGATCTTTTTGATATTCCTACCGCAGCTGGAGGAGAATACTATGCGTTGAGTTTTGGAGGTAGTTTGATGAGAACCTATACCTTAAACACAGAGGTAACCCCAGCAGGTACACAAGGAACTTGGTTAGCTAATGATTTAACGTCTAACTCTGCTAATCACACATGGGCAGTAGCACAGTATCATAGAGCAACCAGACCTCATGAGCCTGGTAAATCAGAACAAAATGATCAGTATGAAGCATGGTCTAAACCTTTTTACACTCATGCTGTACAATTGGTGATGGAGAGTGATTCTCACGTAGTGAAACGTACCTGGCCAATCAAACCATCAACAGCTACCGGAAGTGATGAAGGGTTTGTGAGAGTAGATTCAGATCCAAAGAGAGCTATCTATGTTGGAGAAGGATGTTGGGGAGCTCCCTTACGTAATGCTTCTGATACTAAGAACTGGACAAGAGCAGCGGGATCGTTTAACCAGTTTAAGTGGTTATGGATCGATAAAAACAAGATAGAACTTAGAACCATTAAAGTAGATAATGCGAGTAGTGTTGGACAATTAAGTGACAACAACTTGTTTGTTTTACCTACCAATATTGATGTTTGGAACCCTACAGGAGGTAGTGTTGTGACTGTCGATAATCCGCATACGGTAAGAGCTGTTGCTCAACGAAGTAATACTTCATTGACAGGTGACAACAGTGTTGTAGAGAAGAAACTGGAAATTCATCCAAACCCAATAGAATCAGGTATGTTACACATCAAATATCCTGATTATGCTAAGGCCAACAGGTCGGAAGCAATCATTAGAGACATGTTTGGAAGGGTGGTTGATAAAGTGAACTTTAAATCAGAGACAACAACCTATGCCATTGATAAATTGAATGCCGGAGTATACTTCATTGTTATTAAAACAAGAAAAGGAGAGGTGAGTAAGAAATTTATTAAGAGATAAAATATCTTTCTTACTTTTATTAAACTGCCTGAACATAAGTTCAGGCAGTTTTTTTTATAGGAAGATTAATGCTTTAAAGTTTATTTAATGAAATTATGCTTTTTATTTTAAAACACTTATTTGTAGGAACTTATATGAAGTGTGTTTAGGTGTAAAATATCGGTATGCGATATCTATCTAAAATAAATCTAAAGGAGTGCAGTCTAGAAGTTGTTATGAAGAACGGTTCAATTTGAAGGTTTTGAATTAAACCCTTACATTAAATTAGGACTACATAACTCGATTCGTTTAAAATCAAGATAAAGAGCGAGCGAATATGATGTATTACATAAATAATCCTCGGGAAAATCTATGAGGATTATTTACGAAATACAATGATGAATAAATTATACGGTTTGAGGTTTTTTTCCAAAAGGGAGTTTTTTCCAATAATGTAAATTGGGTCGATCAGCAATCATTACAAACAAGGGAATTAAACCATGAGGTAATCTAATCAACATTTCCCAGGTCCATTGACTAAAAGAGTTCCATAAAAATTCAATATGAAAATGCCCGACGAGTCGAGCAATGGCAGTTAGTGATCCCCATACAAATGCATAGACCAATGCTGCATAGGATATTCTTGGGATGAAAATGGCAATAGCGACTACAAAATCTAGAATCCCTGCAATTTTTAACATCACGTGGGCACTAGGTTCACTAATAGGAAGAGTATTTAGTGTCATATCAATGAAACTACCTGGTCTGGGATAATATCCAACAGCATATAAACCATGGCAACTAAATGTAAGAGCAATAGCAATAAGTGCTATTACGCGTATCTTTTTAAATTCAATAGAGGTGAACAATACCATGTAAAGAAGTACTGGAGTAATAAATTGAATTGTATATTCAAAAAATTGTCCAACGTGTAAAAACTTCTCTTTACAATACAGGAGTGCTAAAATAAAAAAACCGATACTTCCGCCAAGTAAAAAGAGTTTACCTGCTTTTTTCATGTTGGGTTTTATCATTAAGGTAATGATAGCGCAAATGAGATAAAAGACACCTATCGTTTTTATAGAAAAAGAAATTGTATTAGCAGCAGAAAGGCTGGTTACATAATCGTTCCAGGTTACATCAAAAATATTTTCAACAACACTTTTTAAGATACTTTCATCCCATAAAAAAGTTCGATAAGGGGCATCCCATATAATGTGTTGGTAGGCTCTTCCTAAAAAAATAAGAAAAGTAGAAAGTTTTAAAATAGTGATTAACCTATGTTGTGAATCAGAGGATTGTATCATGAGTTTTGTGTGATAATTAATACTTTAAAAATATCGATTTATTCTGATTTAAACCACTCAATAGTCAACAAATTAATTGATATATATCATATTCTTGATTGATGAAATTGAAGAGTTGAATGATAACAAGATATTATTTTTGGAGGTCATTGTTTAATATTAATATATTGATAATAATAATTTTCAGTCTGCAATAATAATTACTTCAATTTCGGATTAAATATAAAATCAAAAAAGGATGAAAATCTTGATTATTGAAGATGAATCGATATTAGCTGAATCTATACTCCAGTACCTCAAAAATGAAGACTATTTATGCGAATGGGTTGACAACCTAAAACAAGCTAAAGAGAAAAGTTGGGATTATGAATATGACTGTCTTGTTATAGATATTAATTTACCCGATGGAAGTGGTCTTGAGGTAATAAAACAGGTAAAAAAAATGAATTCTGATATAGGAATCATTATTGTATCTGCAAGAAATGCTATGGATGCTAAAATTAAAGGCCTGGACTTAGGAGCTGATGATTACATGACCAAACCTTTTGACCTTCCTGAATTAAATGCGAGGATCAAAGCTATAGTAAGAAGAAAAAAATTTAATGCGCAAAATAGTATTACATACAATGAAATAGAGGTTTTTCCTTATGAGAAGTATGTAAAAGTAAATGATATGGTTTTAAAATTAACTAGAAAGGAGTATGATCTAATGCTTTTTTTTATATCAAACCCAGATAGAGTTATTCCCAAAGAATCCATAGCAGAACATCTATGGGGAGATCAAATGGATATGGCAGACTCTTTCGATTTTATTTACTCACATTTAAAAAATCTACGTAAAAAAATCAAAGAAAAGAGTAATAAGAATTATATCTTAACTGTATATGGATTAGGTTATAAACTCTCGGATCAATGAAATTATTAATCTTATCTAATCGATATTATTTTATAGGACTTCTAGTTATTTCGATTTTAGGAGAGATATTATCGTATTATATGATAAAATCTATTATAAATAGAGAATTTAACGAGCAATTATTTGCAGAAAAAGAGCAATTAATATACGAATTACGTGAATATGATAACCTATTAGAAACCTTATATTTAAATATAGGAGACCGTATTTCATTACAAAAAATGGATCATGATCCAAAAACAGAAACCCATATTAAGGATGTTAAAATATACGATTTCTATAAAAAAGAGGAAATAAGTTTTCGACAGATTGTGTTTTCGGATCAAGTTAAAGACGATTTTTATATTATTACGATTTCAAAATCTTTACTTTCTTCTGAAGATCTAATAAAACTAGTTACAGAAATTGTCGCATTGATAACATTTTTGTTTTTTATGACCATGTTTCTGTTAAGTAATATCATATCAAAGAAAGTATGGAAACCATTTTATGATACCCTTTCTTTGATAAAAAAACTTAACATCGTAAAACCACAATCTTTCTCTTTTAAGAAAACGAAAGTTCGAGAATTTCGAGAGTTAAATTCAACTATAGAAACAATAACCAATCAAATGGTTAAGGACTACAATAACTTAAAAGAATATACAGAAAATACTTCTCACGAAATCCAAACACCAATTGCGATTATCAAAAATAAAATAGAATTGATTATTCAGGGTAATGATTTTTCTAAAGATCAATTAATTGCTTTAAACCAAATTCATAAACTCATTATAAGACTATCCAAACTTAAGGACAACCTCTCATTATTGTCAAAAATTAGCAACAATCAATTTATTGATGTCGTCGATATAAATGTAGCAGATTATTTAAAAGAGATGATAAAAAGTGTCGAAGAGTTAATAGAAATGAAAAATATTGATGTCTCTTTTTATTTTAAAGAAGCTCCTATTATTCGACTTAATGAGACTTTGGCTTATTTGTTATTTATTAACCTAATAAGTAATGCGATAAAACACAATATAAACCACGGGAAAATAATTTTAGAACTTACTGGAGATTATGTTTTAATAAAGAATACTGGAGAACCTTTGCCAATAGCCCCTGAAAAATTGTTTGAACGATTTAAGAAGCATGGTGATAAGCATAACTCTACAGGTCTGGGGCTATCATTAATACAAAGTATCGTTAAATATTACAATTTCTCAATTACCTATACTAATAAAGAGGTATGGCATATTCTAAAATTAAAGTTTTAATTTTTGTTCCTATTCTATGTGAAGGTTTACTTCTTTTATGATATACTTTTTTATATCATCTGGTTTTAGAAATTGAATAAATAAACGATAGCGCCAGAATATATTTCTCATTACGGGGAAATAAAAATGGTATTTTATATCTGTAAGATGCAAATTTTAGTATGATTTATGTATTGTAGATGTGTTATTTTTATTAAAGTTTGACTTTTGAAAATTCTTCTATATTAGGCATGGAATAAGGTGATTAGGAAGAAATAGCGTTAAAATATTTCGAATGATTATTGTTTCTACAGATTCTCTTCAGAATCTTTATATAGTTTCACCTTGAAATTATAAGAATAGAAACCAACATTAACTATAATATTACATATCAAAAAATATTAGAAATCATGAAATCCCCAACAAAATATAATGCTATCAATTTTCTATGGATAATCCCATATATGAATTCCTACAAAAATACTCATATACAATTCAGTGAAAACATGTATAGAAAGAAAATAAACCTTTTAGGTAAATCAAAACGTCATAATGATCTTTCAGAAAATTTATATGGAGCTTAAACATATATTTTAATACACTAACATTATAATTCCAAAATTCATTTTTTATTCTCGTGGGTTATTTTTTCTCTTAAAATAGCTTACATGGGTTTCATATGTCCATCACTTAATTCAAATTAATTTGATTTAGAAAAATACACTAAAAAAAACCTTGACTTATTTATTATCAGCATAGCCTTATTAGTAATTATAATAATGGTATTGGTATCGTAAAGTTTTAATATTTTCTAATTAACCTATTGTGTTAATTGTCTTGTATTCAAGGTGTTTGATAGATAAAGTAATTTATAAAATTAATTAATATCACGAATTATCATACTTAAAACTCGAATTAAAATGAAAGCAATTAATGATTTAACTTTTGTAGAAAAACTAAAACACGATATTCCAGCGAGTATTGTTGTTTTTTTGGTAGCTATGCCTTTATGCCTGGGTATAGCCTTAGCATCTGGAGCACCACTTTTTTCAGGTATTATTGGCGGTATTATAGGAGGCATCGTAGTGGGATCACTTAGTGGTTCGTCTCTTGGAGTAAGTGGCCCTGCAGCAGGGTTAACAGTAATCGTATTAAACGGTATAACAGATTTAGGAGGGTTTCAGTTTTTTCTTGTTGCTCTGGTTATAGCCGGTATTTTACAAACAGCAATGGGATATTTAAAAGCTGGGGTGATAGCCTATTATTTCCCTTCTTCTGTAATTCATGGAATGCTTGCAGGTATTGGCTTAATTATTATAATAAAGCAATTTCCAAATATTTTTGGCTATATAGCCCCAGAGGGTGGCTTAGCTTCGCCAGAATCTTTTCTTGGGATATTTGACGTATTAAATTATGTGAGCCTGGGAGTAATTATTATTACCATGATATCTCTATTTATTTTGATATTCTGGGAAACTAAATTCATTAAGAATTTAAAGTATATATCCTCTGTTCCTGGACCTCTAGTTGCAGTAATAGTTGGAGTTCTATTAAACAAAGCATTTGCTGGAATCCCTTATCTGTCAATTGCCTCAGAACATGTGGTTTCATTACCAATAACAGATAGCCTAGATTCGTTTTTGGGTAATTTTACTGTTCCTGATTTTTCGGCTTTAGTAAACCCACAAATTTATATTACGGCTATTATCCTGGCGGTAGTAGGAAGCCTTGAAACTTTACTTAGTGTAGAAGCGATAGATAAGCAAGATAGCTTAAAGAGAATTACACCTACTAATAAAGAACTAAAAGCACAAGGAATCGGAAACATGATATCAGGATTAATAGGAGGATTACCTGTAACACAGGTGATTGTAAGAAGTTCTGTGAACCAACAATCTGGAGGTAAGACCAAAGCATCAGCGATTTTACATGGTGTACTATTATTAATAAGTGTTGTACTTATCCCAACGATATTAAATCTTATTCCTCTGGCAACATTGGCGGCTATACTACTTACCGTTGGTTATAAATTGGCAAAACCTGTACTGTTTAAAAAAATGCTTAAACAAGGACCTGAACAATTTGTTCCTTTTGTAGTTACTGTTGTAGGAATAGTTGCTACCGATTTATTAATGGGTATTGCAATGGGAATGATGGTTTCGGTTTTTTCAATATTACGCAACAATTACAAGGTTCCTTTTAAAGGAGATATGAAAAAAGCTGTAGTAGAAAAAGAAGGTAATTTTAAACTAGAGTTATCAGAGGATGTTACTTTTCTTAACAAAGCTTCAATTCAGAAATCATTAATGGAGATTCCTGAAAATACTTCTGTAGAAATATGTGCATTGAATTCGCACTTTCTTCACCCTGATGTTTTTGAAATTATAAAAGACTTTGAAGAAAATGCTAAAGAAAAAAATATTGATGTTTCATTAATTAATGTGCATCTGCATTGCCCAATAGAAAAAAATAAAAATAGAAAGAACAGAAGTAGTAGAAAAGAAAAAGAATTGGCAACGGCCTAACAAACTCATAAATTAAAAATAATGATAACACAAACTAAAAACTCACAGCAAAGCCTTACTTCAAGAGATGCATATAAAATTTTGAAAGAAGGTAATAAGAGGTTTCTACAAAATGTAAAAGCTCAGAGAAATCTTAAAGATCAAGTAGCAATAACTAGTGATGGGCAATATCCCTTTGCAGTAGTCTTAAGTTGTATTGATTCTAGAGTACCTGTAGAATTAATTTTCGATCTCGGGATAGGAGATATCTTCAGTACTAGGGTAGCGGGCAATATCGTTAATGAAGATGTACTTGGGTCTATGGAGTATGCTTGTAAAGTAGCTGGTTCTAAGATAGTAGTAGTTTTAGGACACACTCAATGTGGTGCAGTAAAAGCTGCATGTCAAAATGTCGAATTAGGTAATATAACTTCACTCTTAAGTAAGATTAAACCTGCAGTCGATAGTATTAAAGAAAAAGAGGAAATAAAAGGAGAGGCTATAGAAAAAGTAGCTGTTCAGAACATTCAACTATCTATACAAAGAATAAGAGAAGAAAGTATCATACTATCTCAGATGGAAAAATTAGGCGAGATCGCAATTGTAGGCGCTTTATATAACGTATCTACAGGGAAGGTCGAGTTTTATCTAGATCCTTTTAATCTTAAAAATTCTATGGAAGAAAAATTAGAGAAGTCAGTGAATTAAAAAAACTGACAACAAATAGATAAAGGGTGTTAATAAGATTCTTTTAGCATATACCCTTTTGAGAACTATCATGATAGGAGTTATTGTAGAGTGCCTCTCCTATATTCTTGATAATTCTCAAAGGTTGACTAACCATGTTTAGTAAAAGTATCTTATTCATGTTATTCTCATCATCTATTTATTGAATTCATTTTAAGCTTTTTAGATTTTACTTTATTCTACAATAATAGTTGCTAGGAGTATAAGGCGGTAGAGTATAACGAAAAGCTTAGATGTATTCTTTATTTAAAATCACATAAATCATTTCTAAAATTAATAATCAAATGAAAGAATCATTTTTAATAATATCTCTTTTGATAAACTCTTTTATTCTGATGGCTCAGGATGAAGCCATGATTGATATTGATAAGGAGACTTACGAAGAAAGGAATACAGAACATTTGGAAGAAGGGTGGTCTGTAGAAGGAAATATTTTTCCGGTAGTAGGACAAACAGCTTTTAATGACAACTGGATAGGAAGACAACCTGTTGATATGACTGTAGGGTTAACAGTATCCTCTGCCATTAACTATAAAAAAGAAAAAGTAATTATAGATAATGAAGTTGCTGCAGGTTACGGTATTGGTGCAACCAGATTAACAGATAATGATCGATCTATACGTAAGATTTCTGATCATTTTGAAGTTAACTCTATATTAGGAAGCAAAATTAGGAGATCTCAATTGTACTATTCTCTTGCGTTAAATTTTAAAACTCAATTTAATAGAGGATATCAATATAAAGAAGATGAATTGGGTAATGAAATAAAAACAGAAAGAACTCATTTTTTCTCTCCGGCAGATATAAAATTAGGCCCTGGAATATTGTATAAAAAAGAGGAACATTTTTTTGTTAATGTTTCTCCAGTAGCGGGTAGAGTAACGCTTGTAGATAGAACTTTTACAGAAGTAGATCCTTTGGATGAAGAAGCTCTAGAGCATTATGAAAACCATCGATATTATGGTGTAGAAGCTAATAAAAGTTCTCTTTGGGAATTTGGTACGGCAATACGTACTTTTTTAAAGTTTGATATTGTAAAAAATCTGTCTTTTAGTAACTCTTTAGAATTGTACTCTAATTATCTCGAAGCCCCTCAAAATGTAGACTTAGATTATACAGCCAATCTTTCGCTTGTAGTAGGTAAATATTTGTCTACTAGAGTGGTGTTTAGAATGGTATATGATGACGATGCTGTTGGGAATTTACAGATAAAGGAAGCATTTGGTATTGGTGCAAATTATCAATTTTAAAGCGATCAAATATATTGGTGATGACCAGTATACAAATAATGATACATATCAGATTAAAAATGTTTTACACTTATTAGAAACTTTTTGACTACGTATATGTTCAATTGTTACAGAGTATAGAGGTCATCACTTATACAACTATTGTATAAGTATAAGAGAGATGGATGAACTATGAAAATTTAAACTTTTAAAAATAGCAGTATGAGAGAGTAATTAGTATTGAAATAAGAGAAAAGCCAACTCCTTTGTTTATAATATAGGTTGTTATATAATAAAAAATAAAAATAAAGGTAGGGTATTTTGGATTAGACCTGTTTTAGAGAAATAAAACCTAAACCTAATATTGTGGCCAGCACTCTTTTCCCTTATAAACGATATTCTTTTATGAATTCGAATATTTTTAAAAAACTATCAAGTGATGTTTTACTTTTGATAGAAGAAACAAAAATTCCGATAACACTAAAAAAACGACAAGTCTTGTTTTATGAGGGCACTATTCCTAGTGGGATTTATGTCTTAAAAAAAGGAAAAATAAAAAAATATTCTACAGGATTAAGTAATAAAGAGCATATTTTTTCTTTAGTTAAAGAAAATGAAATTTTTGGTCATCATAATTTATTGTGCGATGAGGTTTATTCGTATTCAGTAGCATGCCTTACGGATTGCTTATTTTATTTAATTCCTAAAGAAGTTTTTCTCTCAATTATCGAAACTAATCATGAAATTCGCTATCTCTTTTTAAAAGATATGAGTCGTGAATTTGGAATGTTTATTAATAATTCTATGGTTATGGCTCAACATAGTGTTAGAGAAAGAACCGCATTGTCAATAATTAAATTAGAAAATTTTTTTGATGAAAACGGTAGTTTTAGTTTGTCCAGAAGAGATCATAGCAATATTGTTGGTACATCTATTGAATCTTTGGCTAGAGTTTTATATGATTTTAAAAAAGAGAAAATTATAGAAATTAAAGAGAAAACTATTAAAGTTATAGATATGAAAAAATTAATTGCAGCAACCAATTTTGTGTGATGTAGAGATGTCTAATATTATATAGTTCTTTACGTTTTTAAAACAACAGCTGCTCTTTTAAACATATTAAGTATGTTATCTTGTATCTGGCTAAATGATCTGTAGAAGCGATCATAAATAATTAGAGAAATTCAAACAGGGTGCATATAAAAGTTCTAGAGTAGTAACAGGCTTTAAATAAAAAAGCATTAGTTCTGGATGATTAAAGGTGAGGAGTCCCCAATACTTACCTAATCTAGGAGAAAAAGGTTGTCTTTATACTTTTAATAAGAAGGGCAGCCTTTTTTATTAAAGATTTGAATGAAAAAATGCAGTCAGGATTAAGGAAGATTTATATGTTTTACTTCATTCGTTTTGTTTGTGATTGATACCTGTAATGGGTGTTTTATATAATATATCAGTTATTTTTACGTTGATATGATATGTGAAAAATGTTAATTTTCAGTGTGTTGTATTTAATTTTTTGAACAGGAAATACTTAGTAATTATGCCCCCTACGATTAGCGCTATTTTCCCTAACAAGCAATATTCATTTATTCATGAATCGTTTTTACAATGTATTCCAAACGATGTATTAGAAATAATTGATGAAAAAAAGACAGTTCTTAAACTTAAAAAAAGCCAGGTATTATTTCATGAAGGAGCAATCCCAACTGCGGTATGTATATTGAAAGAAGGAAAAGTAAAAAACTATACTACAGGGTTAAATGGAAAAGAACATGTTTTTCATTTGGTAGGAGAAAATAGAATTCTTGGTCATCATAACATATTATGTGATGAAACCTATTCACATTCTGCTGCTTGTTTGACAGATTGCATATTTTATTTAATTCCTAAACACATTTTCTTTTCGATTATAGAAAATAATCGCGATCTGTTAGATCGCTTATTACAAAATATTGGTCATGAATTTGGGGTATTTGTAAATAATTCTAAGGTCATGGCCCAACATAGTGCTAGAGAAAGAATTGCATTGTCTATTATAAAATTAGAAGAATTCTTTAATGAAGGCGCGATAATGAATGGTGGAATTAAACTATCGAGAAAGGATCATAGTAATATAGTAGGAACATCTATTGAATCCTTGGTTAGAGTTTTACATGATTTTAAAGAAGAAAGGATTATTGAAATCAAAGAAAATGTGATGATCATTAAAGATATGGAAAAACTTATAGGTATCGCTAATGTGATATAGCTATGGTTAATTTCAGAATAATTGATACACTTTTCATGCCTTTTCAAATCATAATTATAGCTTAACGGTATAATTTTAACTAATTTTCCTATGCGTAGAGTTCTAGTTACGATTAATTTTAGGTATTAACATTTGTTATTAAATTGGTCTTGTCTGATTTTTACCGCTCTAAATGAATATACAATTAACGCGATCAAACCTAGTAAAGCACTAATAATGCCTGCTATGGTAATATATATAGCAGAATCAAAACTGGTTTCTACGCTTTTATATACTCCAGAAATTAGTGCAGAGACCACAAAACTGGCCACAGCGACATATAAGAAAACCATAGCACTGTTTAATAATTTAAGTTGCTTAAGCTTACGTTTTATGAGGGCTTCTTTGAGTGTTACTTCTACAATTAAAGTTTTAATCTCTGTACTGAGATTGACTAATAGATTAGAAGTAGATAATATCAAAAGCCCAATACCTGGTATTATAGTAGCCGGGATATACCAATGTTCCATAGTATTTAATTTTTATAGGCAGTAAATGCTTCTTCAAAAAAGGCAATAATTGTAGTTTTATTTACTCCAGAAATAGGTAGAACAGCGCCTTTAAACCCCTCATTATACCATTTTCCTGTTGTTAATGGTTTGAAATCAGAAGTATCCAGGCTATCATGACTTTGATACCCACTGATATAGAAATAATAATCATTGCACATCGTATCAGGAATGGCAAGTCCTAGACCTATGGCAAGGCCAGATTCGTCTTCTAATGAGGCAAAAGCTCCTGTGTCAAAGTGGTGAGGCCATATTCTAATCTCAGAATTTAATAGATTGTTTTGTAAAAATTCTTGGATTGCAGATTTAGATAATTTTCTAAATGCTACCAGTTCTCGTAATCTATCAGGATCTTTCAGTGTGTAGATGTAGTCATCTGTTATCGTATAAGGCAACTCATAATGCAGAGCATAGTTATATGGTGTATTGATATCACTATCTTTTGCCATACATCTTATCCATTGCAAAACTTCTGCATGCGAAGTACCATCTAATTGCAATGTCTTTGTTGAATTATGACTGTTCCACTCTAAAGCGAAAAGATTATAATTAAGAGACAGTATGTCTCTGGATGGATTAAGAGGTCTGGTATATAAAGTTCCTTTCTCTATAGAAAACCCCAGGTTAGTATGGCTATCATCATTTTTCTTTTTTAGAAAGCTAATCCCAGCAGCTGCCAGATATTGCGCTGCTAAATGCATTTGAGTGGTCATATTTTGTTGATTTATTAGTTTATCAGGTCAATTTGTTTTCAATACTTCAGAAATTTTCATTTTTGAAGCAAGGCCTATATCTACCATTTTATACTGGCGTTTTAATCTGTAATGTTTCAATTTTAGACAATACCAGCATAATTAATACCTGCTAATCGGTACATGTCATAATCATAAGTAGAGAGGTCATTATGATTAAATTTTGAAACATCATCATATCCACAAGCTCTTGCAATTACCTTTATAAGGTCATTGGTCGCATCAAAATAATTTTGTAATTGTTTAGCAGAAGATTCTATAATCATTCTGCTTCTTAAAGATTCTTTTTGGGTTGCAATTCCTACTGGGCAATTATTACTTCCGCAAGCACGCATCCCCAGGCATCCAATCGCCTGCAGTGCAGAATTAGATACAGCAATAGCATCTGCTCCCAACATCATTGCTTTTGCAAAATCTTCGGCAATACGAAGTCCTCCGGTAATGATTAACGTTACGTCGTTTGTGCCTACTTTATCTAGGTATTTTCGTGCTCTTGCGAGTGCAGGTATGGTAGGAACATTAATGTTATCACGCAAAATAGTAGGAGCAGAACCTGTTCCTCCACCACGACCATCTAGAATAATGTAATCTACACCTACATCTAATGCAAATTGTATATCTTTTTCGATATGACTGGCAGCAATCTTAAAACCGATTGGGATACCACCAGTTCGTTCACGCACCTGATCTGCAAAAGCTTTAAAATCTTGTATACCATGAAAATCAGGAAAGGTTGCAGGAGAGATTGCGGTTTGTCCTTTTTGTAATCCTCTAACTTCTGCAATCTCTTTACTTACTTTGCTTCCCGGGAGATGACCCCCTGTTCCTGTTTTGGCACCTTGTCCTCCTTTAAAATGAAAGGCCTGTACTTTATCTAGTTTATCCCATGAAAACCCGAATTGTGCTGAGGCTAATTCATAAAAATATTTTGTGTTGTTTTCCTGCTCTTTTGGTAGCATTCCACCTTCTCCCGAACAGATACCTGTTCCTGCCATTTCTGCTCCTCTGGATAATGCTATTTTTGCTTCTCGGGAAAGCGCTCCAAAGCTCATGTCACTTACAAATAATGGAATGTCAATAGATAAAGGTTTTTTAGCTTTAGGGCCAATAATTACTTTGGTAGCTACTTCTTCGTGATCTAATAAAGGTCTGTTGGCTAATTGAGCAGGTAAAAATTGGATGTCATTCCATTTTGGTAATGTATTTCGATCTACTCCCATTGATGCAGAGAATCCATGATGCCCTAGGTTTTTCAACCCATTTTTTGCTAATTCTTTGATGTAACCAGTATAAGGTTCAGTTTCTTCAGGATGGGTATCTGCATAAGCACCCAAATATTCTTCACGATTAAATGGTTGCGGGTGATCTTCAATATAGGAGTTGATCTCAATTTTATCTACATAGAGGTTATTCCCTTCAACTTTAGTGCTAAATTTATGTAAAACCTCACTATTATTATATTCAGAAACACCAGAATCGTATCGATAATCCCAACCATGTACTCCGCAGATGAGGTTATGTCCATCAATATGCCCATCTGCCATAAGCGCTCCTCTGTGTAAACATCTGCCGTATAATACAGAAATGTCATCATCATACTTTATAATGACCAAATCTAATCCATTAATCAGGGCATGAGCAGGTTCTTTATTTTCTAAATCACTAAGTTGTGCTATTATGACAGGTTGTTTCATCTATTTTTTTATTAGGTTAGGTAGAATTTATTTTGATCTTGATCAGAATAAATATTGTATTTGGTCTCAAAACTTTAGCAAGACTTTCACCTGTTCATAAAACTTGTTTTTATTTTTCAGATAAAACTGACTAATAATCACTTCGTTATTGGTGTTATACTATTTAAAAAAACAGACTTCATTTTAAAGTCAAATAAATCTCCATATAGACTATTAATAACTTGTGTTAACAATAAAATAGATTATTCTTCAAGCTTATTAAAGAGGTTAGCCTCATTAGAAAACTAATATCTGGATATATATTCAAGAGGGTGAATTATTAGTTAGTATTGTTAAAAATACTCAATTTTAAGAATACTACCGTATAATTGTTTTTGAAAATTATTTTGGATAAAATCTTATAATTTTATTGACTATCAGTAAAGTAAAAGGTGAGAGAGTGAGATTTTTGCGTAGTATCCTAATCAAATTATAATAGTTATTATTGTTCTCTCAAGATTAAGAATTCGTTATCAGCTCTCTTTGTTTCTGAAACATCCTTAACCATAGTTTTACAATTAATCAAAGCTATGGTAAATATTTCTTAAACTCCGTAGTTTTACAAATAGTAAAATATTATTCAATTTTGAATCATAAAATTTACTAATTGTAAAAAAATTGGAAAAAATCAAATTTTATAATCTGAAATTTATTTTACATGCCTGTATCGCTTCTTTTGGAGCATATTTTTGTATGTACGCCTTTAGAAAACCATTTAGTGTTGCGACTTTTGAGAATCTTTCTGTATTTAATATCGATTATAAGATTATACTGATCATTGCTCAAGTGTTGGGATATACCTTATCAAAGTTTTTTGGGATTAAAATAATTTCAGAATTAAAAACAGGGAAACGCGCATTTTATTTAATAGGACTAATTCTTTTGGCAGAAGTCGCATTACTATTTTTTGCAATACTTCCGAGACCCTACAATGTAATTTCTTTATTTTTTAATGGGTTACCGCTGGGAATGATATGGGGTATCGTGTTTTCTTATCTAGAAGGACGAAAATTTACTGAGATACTTGGAGTTGCACTATGTTCTAGTTTTATTGTGTCTAGTGGAATTGTAAAGTCTATTGGCTTATACCTTATGAATACCTGGGAGATCTCCCGGTTTTGGATGCCTGCAGCGACCGGAGCATTATTTATAGTCCCATTGTTATTTTTTGCATGGTTGTTAGAAAAACTACCTGGTACTACTGAAGAGGATAAGAGAATGCGTTCTGTACGTGTGCCAATGTCATCCAAAGATCGTAAACATCTATTGTTTTCTTTTTTCATACCAATTATAGGAATCGTAGTGTTTTATACGATCCTAACTGCATTTAGGGATTTTAGGGATAATTTTGCCCGAGAACTCTGGGATAGTATCGGTTATCAGGGAGACATATCGGTATATACCACCTCAGAAACTATCATTGCTATAGTAGTTTTATTAATCTTAGGAAGCACATTTTACATCAAAAACAATGCAAAAGCATTGTATATCTATCATCTTTTGATTTTAACAGGTATCCTGTGCATTGGAGTTTCTACACTTCTATTTCAGTTAGAGATATTGAACCCTTTTATCTGGATGGTGATTTGTGGTTTTGGACTTTACATTTGTTACGTTCCCTTTAATTGCTTGTTTTTTGATCGATTTATAGCAGCATTCAAAGTAAGAGGAAATGCAGGGTTTTTAATCTATATCGCAGATTCTTTTGGGTATTTAGGCAGTATATCTGCTTTATTATATAAAAATTTTGGACAAGCAAATTTAACATGGTTAGACTTTTTTATTTACGGAGCATACGCCGTAACAGTACTAGGGATATTCTGTATACTGGGATCGTTGCTTTATTTTAAAAATGCATATCAAACTCGATTAGAAACTATACAAACAGAATTACATTATGAAAAAATATGACCTCATTGTTATAGGAGGTGGAGTGCTGGGTACGTTTCATGCGTATCATGCACTACAAAATGGATTACAGGTAGCCTTGCTTGAGAAAAATAAAAGACCACAAGGAGCTACAACTCAAAATTTCGGACAAGTGGTCCCATCTGGGATGAATACCAAATGGCAGACCTATGGTAGAGAAAGTTTAAAAACCTACAAAGAGATTCAACAACGATTCGATATTACACTTCGAGAAAATGGATCCGTTTATCTTGCTTCAAATCCAGAAGAAGTACAACTTATCGAAGAATTACATCAAATTAACAAGAACAACCAATATGCCTCAGTAGTATTAACCAAAGAAGAATGCCTGAAAAAATATTCAGGATTGCGATCAGATTACATACTAGCGGGATTATTCTTTCCAGAGGAAGTTACTGTAGAATCTCGGGAAATGATCCATCGATTACAGGATTTTATGGTGAAACATATGAATCTGGCTTATTTCACAAATCAAAATATAATCTCCTGTGAAGAAACAAATACAGGAGTACGAGTTACCTCTTCTTCAGAAGAAATTTTTGAAGCAGAAAAAGTGATCATCTGTAACGGAAATGAGTTTAAAAACCTATATCCAAGGCTTTTTAATGAAAGTGATCTCGAAGTAACAAAATTACAAATGCTTAAAACTAAACCCCAATCAGCATATCAATTACCAGGAAATATTTTAACAGGCTGGTCTATTAGACGATATGAAGCATTTACCGAATGTGCCTCTTTTACAGAAGTTAAATCTCAAGAAGATCCAGATTCACTTCAGAAAAAATGGGGAATACATATATTGTTTAAACAGGCACCAGATGGATCAGTAATTATTGGAGATTCTCATACATATGCCGATGCAAAGCATATAGAAGATTTGGGGTATGATTTGGATATGAATATAGATGATTTTATGATTACCGAAGCCCAAAAAATCATTGATTTACCGACTTATGATATTCAACATCGATGGTATGGAATGTATTCTCAATGTAAAACAAAAGATATATTTCAGAAAACGATAGGTAGCAATATCCATATTATAACAGGGATAGGAGGTAAGGGAATGACAGGAAGTGCTGGCTTTTCAAAAGAAAATATCACAAGAATTTTTAATGTATAAAGATGAATAAAAAAATTGAACTGGCTGTTTTTGATATGGCAGGAACCACAGTAAATGAAGATAATATAGTGTATAAAACTGTACAGCAGGTTGTTAATGACGAAGGGTATAATGTAAGTCTGAATGAGGTACTTGAATATGGTGCAGGTAAAGAAAAACACCAGGCAATAGTTGATATTTTGACTAGTGTGACTTCTTGTGAAGAAGTAAAAAGTACAGCAAAAAGAGCATTTTCTAATTTTAGACCGATTCTAAAAAAACTATACCAAGAGGTAGAGGTTGTGGCTTTTGACAGGGTTGAAGAATTATTTGATGTATTGAAAAACAATGAGATAAAAATAGTCCTCAATACGGGATATGATTCAAAAACAGCAAATCAACTGATCAAAAAAATAGGTTGGAAAAAAGAGAAGCATTTTGATGCATTACTTACATCAGATGATGTAACCAATGGTCGACCACACAAAGAAATGATTTGTAAGGCAATGCAAATGTTTGATATTACAGATACTTCTAAGGTGTTAAAAGCTGGAGATTCTGCGATTGATATTGAAGAAGGTAAAAATGCTGATTGCGGAATTACAGTTGGTGTTTTAACCGGAGCGCAAAATAGAGAACAACTAGAAAAAGCGAAACCAGATTATATTGTAAATGAGTTAATAGAGTTGATCAATATTATATTTTATTAGATTAACGTTTTAATTGTTTGTTTCTGAAAACCGCCTTATGGCGGTTTTTTAGTTTTCCTTGTCTAAAAAGAAATATAAAACAATCATTTTAGAAGGTGTTTTTCCACGATTAACAGGCACGTGAGGAATCCGCCCGTCAAAGAAAATTGAATCCCCTTCTTTCAAAAGAACTTCCTCTTCTCCAATAATATAATGGCACTCTCCGGTTAAGATATATTTAAACTCATAAGCATCTGTCTCAACTTTGTTGCGTTCAGATCCCGGTTGTATTTCCAAAAAGACAGCTTCAAAACCAATAGAGGAAAGTTGTTTACCAAAAATGTATTTGTAGCTAAACCCAATAGCATCATCCTCTTTTTGAATGACACTATACTCAGAAGCTCTGGTGACTAAAAATGTAAAATTAGTTTGACTAGGCACCCCATTAAAAAAAGCAGGAATCTCTATGTCGAGTGCAGTAATGATATTTAATAAAACAGGTAAAGAAGGTATGGTTCTTCCATTTTCAATTCGGGAAATAAGCCCATTGCTAACCCCTGCTTTAGTAGCGATTTCATTAATGGTTTTTTTATCGCTTTTGCGAATCTCTTTTAGACGTTTACCAATACCTATTAAATAATCTTCCATTTGTTTGTAAATAGTAAATAATAGTAGAACAATATTCTTAAAAGGAAAGACAAAGAAAATGTTTCTGATCGTAATATCAGGGAAATAACTAGTATTATTTAACAAATTTATTACTGCTTATGGTTTAAGAGTTGAAATGGCAATAACAACGCTACATTCTCTAATATTTTATGAACTGTAATATGATATTTGTCATGTTTTTTCTAAAATACAATACTTTTATTAGCGTTGTGAATTCTCAATGGATATACATACTCATCTATTTGCACTTTCTCATCAAGAGAAATCCAGAATAAGGCTTGTCATGCCTTAAGCTTAATTATTCATTTAATCATTTTAACACTAGTATTTTATGCCTAGATATCATTCATTGGGAGAGATCCCTCATAAAAGACATATCACTTTTGATAACCCTAAAGGGGGGTTGTATCAAGAAGAATTATTTGGAACAGCAGGTTTTGCAGGGATGTCATCACTTATCTATCACCTGTATCCTCCTACAGTAGTTTCAGAAATTAAAAGAGGTAAAGACGTCACTCCAAAAATCGCAATCGATAAAAACATGAAAGCGATGAGTTTTCAGGGGTTTTCACTTCCGAAAGGAGAAGAATTTTTGGAAAGCAGAAAAATATTATTTGTAAATAATGATCTAAAAATAGGTCTGGCGGCTCCAGCAACATTCTCACAGGATTATTTTTATAGAAATAGTGATGCCGACGAAATGCTATTTATCCATGTTGGTTCGGGGAGATTAAAAACAATGTATGGTACTATTCCTTTTAAGTATGGAGATTATTTGATCATACCAAGAGGAACAACCTATCAAATAGATTTCGATACCGAAACCAATAGAATATTATTCATCGAATCATCAAGTGCAATAGAATCGCCTAAACGTTATAGAAATAATTACGGACAATTTTTAGAGCATTCTCCGTTTTGTGAACGTGATTTTAGATTACCACAAAATTTAGAAACACATGATGAAAAAGGAGAGTTTAAGATCATTTCTAAAAAACAAGACGTATTATGGGAATACACTTATGCTAATCATCCATTTGATGTAGTTGGTTGGGATGGATTTAATTACCCATTTGCTTTTTCAATCTTTGATTTCGAACCTATAACGGGACGTATACATCTGCCGCCGCCAATACATCAGCAATGGGAAGCCGCAGGATTTGTAGTATGCTCTTTTGTACCGCGATTATATGATTATCATCCTAAAGCAGTTCCTGCGCCTTATCATCATAGTAATATTGATTCTGAAGAGCTGCTGTATTATGTAGATGGCGATTTTATGAGCAGAAATAATATTCAAAAAGGTCAGATTACATTGCACCCGGGAGGTATTCCTCATGGTCCTCATCCAGGAGCAATAGAACGTAGTGTTGGAAAAAAATCAACAGAAGAACTAGCTGTTATGATAGATCCTTTTAATCCTATCATGATTACAGAAGAAGCAATGAATTTACAAGTAGATGATTATTATAAATCCTGGAAAGCCAAATAGGATTTTCATTTAAAAACTTAAAGACATGTCAGATTTAAAAAATATAGAAAATTATAATTATAGCTTAGAAAAAATATTTCCAGAAGCCGAAGATTTTTTACCGCTTCTAGGAACAGACTATGTAGAATATTATGTAGGAAATGCAAAACAAGCAGCTCATTTTTATAAAACAGCACTTGGATTTCAGTCTCTGGGATATGCCGGCTTAGAAACAGGTCTTAAAGACAGAACATCCTATGTTGTGGTACAAGACAAAATACGTTTGGTTTTTACGACTCCAATGCCAGGTGGAGAAAGTAAAGAAATCTATGATCATATTCAAAAACATGGTGATGGGGTTAAAGTGATAGCATTATGGGTTGAAGATGCACGTAAATCCTGGGAGGAAACTACAAAAAGAGGAGCAAAATCATACTTTGAACCAAGAGTAGAAAAAGATGAAGACGGAGAAGTAGTTAGATCAGGAATACATACCTACGGAGATACAGTACATATTTTTGTTGAACGGAAAAATTATAATGGTATTTTTCTTCCAAAGTTCGAAAAGTGGGAATCTCATTACAACCCATCAAGTTGTGGTCTAAAATATATTGATCATATGGTGGGCAATGTAGATTGGGGGCAAATGAATGTTTGGGCAAAATTCTATAACGAAGTGATGGGATTTGCAAACCTGATTACCTTTGATGATAATGATATTTCTACAGAATATACTGCTTTAATGAGTAAAGTAATGACCAATGGAAATGGAAGAATTAAGTTTCCGATAAATGAACCTGCCGAAGGTAAAAAGAAATCTCAGATTGAAGAGTATATTGACTTTTATGGAGGCGCTGGATGCCAACATATCGCAGTAGCTACAGATGATATTGTTTTTACCGTTAGCGAAATGAAAAAAAGGGGAGTTGAGTTCCTATATGTACCCGGAACGTATTATGATACTGTTGGCGATCGTGTGGGAGAAATTTCAGAAGATATGAAACTCCTTAAAAAACATGGAATTATGGTAGATAGAGATGATGAAGGGTATTTACTTCAAATCTTTACCAAACCATTAACCGATAGACCTACATTGTTTTTTGAAATTATTCAGCGTAAAGGAGCGCAATCTTTTGGAAAAGGAAATTTTAAAGCTTTGTTTGAGTCTATAGAAGCAGAACAAGCAAGACGAGGTACATTATAATACCAGTTGTGTTTTGAATTTACTTTTCCAGTAAATTCAAAGTATAAATGGTATAAAAAGCAATTTATAGAATAGGCTGCCCTTTAAAGAAAACACTACATTATGAACGATAAGGAATTATAGGATCTTTGTCGTAATAATCTTTACAGGGCAGGCTTTTTGAGCCTGCATGCAATCATCATAAATGGTATTATCAGGAGACTTTAGGGTATGAAACCCTTTTTTTTCTGTAGCGTGCAGTAATACTGTTTTCCCATCTTTTTTAGACATCTGGAACTGTGCAGGAGCCATTTCTACACAGTAATTACAACCAATACATTTTTCACGCTGTAGGGTAACTACCACCATTATTCTTGAACGATTTTATAAAGTTTATCAGACGGGCGTATTCTAAAATTAGTTGGGATAGTACACGAATCTCCTTTTTGTGCAATATCTAATCGCTCATCGTTTACCATCATTTCTTTGAGTTCAAATTCTTCTACTCCGGTTGTTGGACCTGTAATTAAAATAGTATCTCCTAGTTTTATATCGTAAGCTTCAATTTTAAACTCTGCGATGCTGGGTTTAGGAAAAAAGTGGACACCCTTACCAATATATACTTTCTTTTGTGTGGCTTTGGATCCAGAAACTTCACTCCATTCTCCTAATTTTTGTCCCAGATAATATCCGCTCCAGAAACCTCTGTTGTATACCTTTTCTAACTCTTTCATCCAGTGATCGACTTTTGTTTTGGTATACGTTCCATCAGCATAGGCATCAATAGCTTCGCGATACGTTTTAATTACTTTTGCCACATATTCTGGAGCTCGCCCTCGCCCTTCAATTTTTAGTACTTTGGCCCCGGTATCTATAACCTGATCTAAGAAATCTAATGTGCATAAATCTTTAGGAGACATGATATATTCATTATCCAATTCCATTTCAAAACCAGTTTCCTGATCAACAACACTGTATTTCTTTCTACAATTTTGTTTGCAGGCACCACGGTTGGCAGAGGAGTTATGTGAGTGCAGACTTAGATAACATTTGCCAGACACAGCCATACAAAGTGCTCCATGTCCAAAAATTTCAACTTCAACTAATCTTCCCGAGGGGCCTTTAATTTGTTCTTTCTCTATCTGATCACAAATTTTCTTTACTTGTCGTAAACTCAATTCTCGGCTCATCACCATAGTATCAGCAAAGAGAGAATAGAATTTTACCGTTTCAATATTGGTGATATTGATTTGAGTAGAAATATGAACTTCCATATCGATCTGTCTGGCATAAGCTATAACGGCTTGATCCATTGCAATTACAGCAGTCAGATTTGCCGCTTTAGCCGCATCTAATAATGTTTTTATAATCGACAAATCATGATCATAAATTATGGTGTTGAGTGTGAGATAGGTACGCACATTTTTTTCAGTACAACGACGTGCAATTTCAGGTAAATCAGCAATCGTAAAATTTATACTGGCTCTGGCCCGCATATTTAATTGATCTACTCCAAAATAAACAGAATCTGCTCCATTATCAATAGCGGCCTGCAAAGATTCAAAATTACCTGCCGGTGCCATTAGCTCCATTGTTCCTGTAGGGGTCATATTTTCTTAATTAATTCAAAATGCAATAATACATCATTTTCACCTTTTCTGGTAGGCAAAATATGCATCATAAGTGTGATTATTTTCAAAAGGCAAATGTATGGTATTTGCTACATAAAAATAGTATTTAAAATCATTCTTTTTTATTTTGATTTGAGGTGGTAATATGTTGATTTATAAGAGTCTAAAAATAATGGTTTTTAAACTTAAAAACACTTGAAATGAGGAATGATAAAAGTCATATTTAGCCCTTTTTCTTGTCAATATTTTTGTTACATAATTCAAAATTCTTTCAAGATGAAAAATGTAATAATTACTGTATTGGTTGTACTATTAGGGGTAACTAATTTTGCGTATGCACAAGAAGAGTCAAATGATAATGCTGATTTTAGCAAATGGCAAATTAGGCTAAGAGGAATCGCTGTATCGCCAGATGAAAGTGCTAAGATAGGAGCTATAGGTGGTGATGTAGATATTTCTACGGCTATTGTTCCAGAATTGGATATCACTTATTTCTTTACTGAAAACTGGTCTGCAGAGTTAATTCTAGCGACTACAAAACATGATGTAAAAGCTGTAGGTACTGCCGCAGGAAACATAGATTTAGGAGATGTGTGGTTATTGCCTCCTACTTTACTTGGTCAATATCACTTTACAGGTGGTAATTTTGTTCCTTATCTTGGTGCAGGGGTTAACCTAACCCTTTTTTATGGAGTAGATGAAGGACCAGTAGCTGATGATGTAGATTATGATACTGCTGTAGGTTTTGCTTTTCAAGGTGGTTTTGATTTTATGCTTAACGATAAGTGGTTTATAAATGTAGATGTTAAAAAAGTGTTTTTAAGTACAGACGCTACAATTAATGCTACAACAGCATTAGGAGCAACTGTAGGAGCAGATGTAGATATTAACCCATGGATATTTGGAGCCGGAGTGGGGATTAAATTGTAAACAAATACAAGTTATATCATATAAAAACCGTTTAACATTTCTGTTAAACGGTTTTTTGATTAGCTATAATAATACTCAAATAAATTAGCGGCTATTTATTTCCTAACATCAATAATTCATTACAAACTACCTCTGTGATATATCGTTTTTGACCTTCGTTATCTTCATAGCTGCGAGAAGTTAGTTTCCCTTGGATAGCGACCTCTTGTCCTTTGTTTACATATTTATCTACGATATCTGCAATTTTACCCCAGGCAATGATATTATGCCATTGTGTGTCTGTGATTTTATCGCCTTCTTTGTTATAATAGTGATCGTTTGTTGCAATAGAGAATTTAACGAGTTTTTTGCCAGATTCAAGACTTACGATTTCTGGTTCTTGTCCTAAGTTTCCAATCAACTGTACTTTGTTTTTTAGCGTGTTCATAATTTTAATTTTACGTGTTAAACAGTTAATACCATGTCCTGAATTTGTTTCAGGAACTTTTTAATAAGTATTGAATTTATAAACTTCTTGTATAGTATGAGAAAAGCTTGTTTTAATTCAACACTGCAAACATAAATTGAGGTCTCACGTAGATTCGGTTAGGAAGTGTTTATTTTCGTTTGTAACCGTTTGTAGTCGTTTGTGAATGAATAAAAATATTGATTGTTAGGTGTTTATGATATTTTTTTGAAAACTGATTTTTTATTCTAAAAAGTGTATTTTTAAAAACAAATTATAAAAATAAACACGATAGGTGTGCTTATTTACTTGTTAGCGTTCATTCACCATATAGCACAAAAAGCTATTGGTTTCGGAAGCGAACGGTAAAATAAAATAGAATGGAATGATATATAGGTGATTATGAGATTTTAAATTTACCGTTAGTTAGGATTGTAAGAACGATAGTGCAACTAATTACCTTAAATAATAATTGTAAAGAATTTGAACAAACCCAATAGACATAACAACCATATATTAGAAACTGAATCAAACAAGTTTTTTAATTTTCAAGTTCCAAATGAATGGTACATTGATAAGCCAGAGCATGATTATGGGATAGATTATGTTGTTAATATAGTAACTAATAATCAAGTAACTGGACTTAGTTTTTCTGTTCAGTTGAAAAGCAAAATAAAAGAGACAAAAGATGACTTTGCTGTAGTTTCATTAAAACATTCAACTTTAGGACTATTTAATACAAAGTTAGAACCTGTATTACTTGTTGCATACATACAAGAGGAAAAAGAAGCTTACTGGTGTTGGTATAATGAATTAGAATTTGATTTAACATCTTCTCAAAAATCCTATTCGATAAATATTCCAAAAGCTAATAAACTTAGTCAAATTGATTGGGGGAAAATTTCAAAATACGTCCAGGATATTTTTAGTGTCAAAATGCTTGTTGATGGCATTAAATCTCTTGAATATGAAGAAATTTCTAATTCACAGATTCTTGCGTGGAAATATTATTTTTCACAGGATTTTGAAAAGTCAAGTTTCTATTTTAAAAATCTATTGGTAGAAAATCCGAATGATATCGCAATCTTAGAAGGTTTGGCACAAAGTCAATATAATACCTTTCATTACAAAGAAGCTATCAATAATATTAATAAAGCTATTGAACTTTCAGGTACATCTAATCAATATTTGACAAAGGCTTGCATCTTGGCAGAGGATGGCATGCAGAATGGAATCAAAGGGAAAATTATTGAGGCGAAAAATATATTTAAGGAGTTTATAAATCAGGATAATACACAATTTATTTATCATTACAATTATGCAAATACTCTGAGTCGATTAGGCTATAATGAAGAAGCAATTACTCATTTTGAATTGTGCTTAAAGCTAAATCCGAATTTTGAACAAGCATGGAAAAATCTTGGGCAAGTTTACTTTGATATTAAAGAACATGAAAAAGAGTTAAACTGTTATGATAAGGCTTTAAGAATAAACCCACATTTACCTCAAGCTCTATTCAGCAAAGGTGTTACACTTTCAAGAATTTTTAATAAGTCAGAAGAAGGTTTGTCACTCATGTTGAAAGCAGTTGGGAATGTTGAAAATATTCTTCTTGAATATCAATATACTTACTTTGGGATTGCCTATGCTTATGAAAAACTTGGAAACATAAAAGAAGCTTTAAATTGGATTAATAAAGGCTTAGAACATTATTCAGAAGATATAATTTATTTAAATTTTAAATCAAATTTGTTAATTGAAAACTGGAAGGATAATGAATGGTTAATTGATGAAGCATTGCGATTTTTTGAATTTCGGCTTGAATTAGAAAATGATTATAAAAGTTTGTACTCAATACTTTTAATCAAGCAATTGAAGGATGAAAAACAAATTTTTGATTTAATACAAAAGCACACTTCAATTTTCAAGGAAACTAGTTTTGAATCAATTAAAGATTGTGAAATAGACCTTAGCGAGAGTATTGTTTTCTTGCTACACTATGATAGATATCTTGATTTCCGAAATAGTCATTCAATTTATAGATATTCAGACCACTTAATTTCAGAGTTATTTGTTGTTTCAATAGAATTCTGGGAAATTCTGGATTTTATTTTTGCAAAAAGCTTTAGTAATGCGATTACTCAATATTTTAAAAGTGAGGATTCTGCTGTAATAACACAGACTATACTAAATGAATTCGGAATTGCTGCAAAGGTTATTAAAATGATTTTTCCTGAGACCGACTTTCCACAAGAGGAAGCAATAGAAATAATGGCTCATATTTGTGCTGAATTTCCTAAAATTATAATTCGTGAATTTGGGGCTCAAGCTGGAATGATTACCGGTTCATTTGGAATTGATAAGCCAGAAACTGAGACAGAACTATCTGAAGAATGGTTTGGAAAACTTCATGAGCAGAGTTTAATTGAGATGAATAGAAAATTAAAACTATTAAAGGAAGATTGAAATAAACAACGAAACGCTAACAATGTATAAAAATAATAGCCGAGACAGTAGTGAATTCAAGGGTTGTAGCCAGCTTCAACTTTCGTGTAGTTTGACAGGAAATCGCCACGCAATCGGCTACTATTCTTATACTAACCGTTGTGCGTCAGCAAGGTACGTTAAAGGCACATCGTTTACAAAGTTAAAGGGACATAGTTTACACTTTTTAAGGCATAATTTGAGAGGAAAATCAAATTATCATGCCTTGGAAAACCACAACAACTATGGAACAGAAAATTGAATTTATCTGTGAATGGCGAACAGGAAAATATACCATCACAGAATTATCTAAAAGCTTTGGAATCTCCAGACCAACGGCCTACAAATTGATTCAGCGATTCGAAAATCAAGGCTATGAAGGCTTAAAAGAACAATCCAGAGTACCAGGTAAACATCCTAATGCAACCTCTGAAAATATCGTTAAAAGTATTATCAAATTAAAAGAAAAGCACAAGCTTTGGGGAGCTAAAAAAATCAGAATATTATTGTTTAAAGAGTTTACTGAACAACAAATCCCTTCTGTGGTTACTGTGCATAATATTCTTCGAAAAAATGGTTTGGTATCTCCTCAAAAACGAATGCGAAGAGTAAAACCTGTATTCCCCATTTTTGATCCAAAATCCTGTAATGAAGTATGGAGTGCTGATTATAAAGGAAAGTTTTTAATGGGTAATAAAATCTATTGTCATCCACTAACCATTGCGGACTCTAAAAGTCGATTTCTATTCACTGCTAAAGGTCATTATAAAGAAACGCTAAAAGCAGCCAAAGCTGAGTTTACAAAGGTTTTTAGAACATATGGAATCCCTAAACAAATACACACAGACAATGGAAGTCCTTTTGGATCTGTAAGAGCTATTCAACGCTATACACAATTATCTTATTGGTTTATTGAACTAGGAATCACACCTGTATTTTCTGATCCTGCTCATCCAGAACAAAATGGAAGACATGAACGAATGCATCGTGATTTAAAAGCAGCTTGTGCTAAACCTTCAGCTTACGATTTAAAAGCACAACAACGGCGCTTAAATCACTTCGTAAAAGAGTATAATACTATCAGACCACATGAAGCTTTAGAAATGAAAACACCTGCTGATATACACGACTTTTCCTGTAGACCATTCCCCGAAAAAATATCTAATTTTGATTACGACACCAACCTAAAGTACTTAAAGTAACCAAGAGTGGAGCTATTAGATGGAAGTCTTATTATTGGGTATATTTAACTGCCGCATTAAAAGGGAAATATGTAGGTATACAAGAGTTAGGCAATGGTATTTGGAAAGTTTATTATAGAAATGTATTTTTAGGTTTCTTTGATCAAAGAAACCTAAGAAAGAAACAACAAGCAACAAGATTAGAAACTAACTTAGTGTAAACACCTAATCTTTAACTTGTGTAAACTATGTATCTTAACGAACAGCAAAAACTGGCTGCAAGACAAAAACTGACAGTTCTTTAACTAACTTAGATATGAAGAAAATTATACTAAAACTAATCATTGTATTAATGACAATGACTTCATTTGCCCAAGTAGAAAAAAATGAAAATGTCACCAGTCAAAACAGCCTTTCAGCAGCCAAATATCGGCTTTTCTCAACACAAAATATGTGGACTTTTATCAAATTAAATACACGAAATGGGCGAATGTGGCAAGTTCAATATGATGTAAAAGATAGCAATCGCTTTGAAACATATTTGAACATTTTATCACTTGTTGACAGCGAAGAGGAGGCAGATGATAGATTTACCCTTTATCCTACTCAAAACATTTATAATTTCATTTTACTTGACCAGCTTGATGGAAGGGTATGGCAGGTACAATGGTCAACGAAAGCTGAACAAAGAGTAATTATTCCAATTGAATAAATTGACAAAATTAATTATTAATTTAACTGATTAATAAATTGGTAATAATGCCGAACGCATAACATTATATATGAAATCAGAGCAAAATCTGGCATCAATCGAGAGGTCATTTCCTTTTTACCATGGCGCCAGATTTTTATAAATTGGACAAGAAATAAAAATGCGCAGATAAATCGATTGGTTCAGGTATACTTGCTTTGTTCCGATTCATATATTTGGCGTTGTGTTTAATTCCCCATATAAAGAAAATCTATTAATTTCTTTTGCTAACGTCAATAAAGAAGACAAAATAGAACTGATTTTTTAGGAATTAGATAAAATCATAAATAATTGAATGTCAATTGAATAATTTGATGTTATTCAGAATTATAAAACCGTAATGAAAAAAATTATAACACTCATATTTCTAGTTCTAATTGGAGTTAATGGTAAAGCCCAAAACAATACTTCTAATCAATATAGTGATGACCAAATAATTTCTTTTGACGATATAGATTTTAGCAAAGCTATAATTGATAAATATGATTTTAATGGGGATAAAAAAATAACATATAATGAAGTAAAGGAAATAAAAAAACTCCACTTATCACATAGTGAATTGGATATTTTGAACCTAAAAGGAATAAAATACTTTACTGCCATCGAAGAATTATTTTTGAATTTGGATGGCAACAAGGGTTTAATAGAAATTAGCAATCTTAAAAATTTAAAAAAACTTCGATTTTATGGTGGCATAATATCGAACTTATCATTTTTGAAAGAATTAAATAATCTTGAAGAGCTATATTTAGGTTCTCAAAAAATAACAGACATTAGTCATGTTAGAAATTTAAAAAATCTCAAAATACTAGAGTTAGACTTTAATGAAATATCAAATATTAACCCTTTAAGAGACTTAAGGAACTTAGAAAAATTAATTTTAAATCAGAACAAAATAAACGATTTATCTCCTTTGTCTAAACTTGAAAAGTTAAAAGAATTAAATATAAGTTTAAACCAAAATATTGCAAACATTGCTCCAATGAAGAATCTCAAAGAGCTTATAGTTTTTCAAGCATATTCAACTAAAATCAAAGATATAGAAATACTTTCTAACCTTAATAAACTAGAAATTTTACAGCTTAACGGAACTTTAATAAATGATATAAGTGCACTGTCAAATTTAAATGAATTGAGAGAATTGTGGTTAAATGATAATTCAATAACTTCTATTCCGATTAATGTTATGTCCAAAAAGTTAAATCTTTACAATTTACAGTTAAGAGGGAATTCTATAACAGAGTTTTCTTTTCTGAATAATTTAAAAGCGTTAAAAGTTTTAAACTTATGGGATGTTCAAATTTCTAATGTTAAACCTTTTTTGAATTTGAAAAGACTTTATCAACTTTTTTCAAATAAATTGAGTGACAATCAAAAGTCTGAAATAAAATCGGTTTTGAAAGAGGTTAACATTATTGATAACTAAAAAAGCTTATAACAATTTGTGTATTGCATATGTACCCTTCGGGATACAAGAGGCATTAGCAATACGGTATTGAAAATCAAATTGTAACAATCAATTGGGTTAATCGTCTTCTTTGAAACAGGAAAATATATGATGTCAAAAATTAACTTCTGTATATGCTTGATTCTATTAATCCATAATACAGGACAATCTCAAACTATAGATACGCTTATTAATGTTGGTAATCATCAACTACATTTTGAAATAATAAAGGGAAATGATACCCCCATTCTTTTTGAAGCAGGGAATGGAGATGACGGAAGTGTTTGGAAACCAATTTTGCAAGACATTTATAAAGCAACAGGTGCTACTTTAATAACGTATGATAGAGCAGGTTTAGGAAAAAGCGAAATTGACACAACTAAAATTTCATTTAAACAGGAAATTAAAAATTTAAATAAGGCACTTAAAAAACTTGGTTACAGTAAAAATTATTTTTTAGTAGCCCATTCATTTGGAGGGTTTTATGCTTCCGAATTTGCACAAAGAAATAAAGGTAAGATAAACGGAGCTGTTTTTATTGATGTAGGTACACCTTGTATTATTACAAAAGAGTGGGCTTCAAATTATAAAAAAAGCCTCCCTGCTGATGTCTGGGTCATGCTCAAACAACATAGAGTGGGCTTGTATTATCTATTGCAAAACTTCTCAACTATTGCAGACTATATGTCCACACGATATATTTCCAATGATATTCCATTAACTTTAATTGTTGCCGAAAATTTACCTGACAGCAATACCTTAAGAACTGAAGAAGATAGAATAAATTGGGTGAAATGCTTAAAGGACTTTGGCAATCTGCCCAACCACAAATATGTTCTGGCAAAAAATACCGACCATAAAGTTTGGGAGAAAGATCCCAAAACTGTTATAGAAGAAATTACAAAATTGTATCTAAAAATTGATAAATGAAGTAGGGTCAAATAGGGAATTAAGTGTGTAAAAAATTGATTGTAAGATATTTACAAAAGGTTTGTGCTTGTTTGTGCTATTTTTCATACATAAATCGTTGTGTTTAATTGTATTAAAATCAAGTGAAGAAATGCAATCTGAAATAAGCAAGACAAGTAGAGAATATATCAAACGAATAAACTACGTATTGGATTTCGTTGAAGAGAATCTTGATGCAGATTTATCACTTGAACAGCTATCCGAAAAAGCCAATTATTCATCGTATCATTTTCATAGAGTGTTTTCAGTTATTGTAGGTGAGAATTTAAACGAATTTGTCAATAGAAAACGAATAGAACGTATTGCATCTATCTTGCTAGTGGATAGTAGTAAATCTATAATGGAACTTGCTTATAGTTATGGTTTCAATAGTGAAAGCTCATTTTCAAGGTCATTTAAAAAATATTATGGTATTAGTCCTACTGCGTTTAAATCGGAAGGAATAAGTGTACTTAGCAAGATTGGTATAGAACCTCTAACAATGGAAAAATACATTTGCAGCATTGATAACATTAAAAAATGGATTGATATGAATGCTCAAATAACGGTAAAAGAATTGCATGAGATAAAACTTGCAGGTATAATGCATATTGGAGAATTTGATAAAATTGGTAATATGTATCAAAGATTAATGGAATGGGGAACTCAAAAAGAAGTGTTGAGTGTGTCTGATTTTAAAGCAATTACCGTGTATCACGATAACCCCAATGTGACTCAGACTTCAAAAGTAAGATATAGTGCATGCGTTACCATTAGTAAAGATATTGAAGCAGAAGGAGAAATCAGGCCTCTTGTGATCCAAAAAGGTATTTATGCTATTGGACATTATGAAATTAAAGCAAAAGACTTTTCAAAAGCATGGGAAAGTATTTGTATATGGGTGATAGAGAATGACTATAACTTTAGAGATGGAGAATATTTTGAAGTGTACCATAATGATCATAAAACCCATCCTGAACAAAAATTTATAGTAGACATCTGCATCCCTCTTGAGAACAGTAATAAAATTAAATTTGATAAAAATGATACGACATTAAATAAAGGGAACTTATCCAATTATAGAAAGCAAATCAGTGAAGGACAGATACAAAAGGAGTATAGTCAATTGGTAAATTACATCAAAGAATTAAGGACTTATTTCCGTAATGAATATGCTTCAAATTTTATAATAGGAAACATTTATCAAGGGAATATGGATTTTTCCTATTTTTCTTTGACTACTCAAGAATTGAAAAAACAAAAATTAAAATTTGTCATAATATTCAATCATAAGATGATGCGATTTGAAATTTGTTTATCTGGTCAAAATAAAAATATTAGGAAGAAATATTGGGAGTTATTTAAAGACAGTAGTTGGAGTAAATACCATTTGGCAGAATCAATTGATAGCAGCCTTTCTATCATAGACCATATAATAGTAGAAAAGCTTAATTTTGATAATACAAGTATCTTAACAAAGCAAATTGAAACCGAATCATTAAAATTTATAAATGAAATTAGAGATATTCTCGAATGATAAAAAAGGCACTATACACAGAACGTTAGCAAATATGTAAAAGATTACATTGTGAATAAATGAAATGAATGCTCAAAATAAATTAGAGGTAATAGAATTTATAATTTTAGCAATCAAAGGGGGGGTATTTGTACACGTAATAGAGAAAGCATTACTTTTTAACCTCATATAAGTGGTGACAATAAGATCATAAATATAGTAATGTGATAACAGAAAAAAAGCAAATGGAAATATCGATAAGACCAGTAGCATTAAGTGAACTGGAGGCAATTTACAAAATTGAGGAAAATGTATTTTCCCCAATGAACTATCCACTATTTGTAATTAGGCAGTATTATGATTTATTTTCAGATTATTTTCTTGTTGCCGAAAATGAAGAAAAGGAAATAGTAGGGTATGTTCTTGGAGGAATTAATCCTAAAGAGAAAGTTGGCTGGGTACTCGCTCTGGCAACTGAAAAGAAATTTAGAAAACAAGGAATAGGCCTAAAATTAGTTTCGACAGTTATAAAAAAAATTAATGAGTTGGATATTAATAGTATTGTTTTGACCACTGAACCAGATAGTCCTGCAGTTGATTTTTATAAAAAAATAGGGTTTGAAATTATTAAAAATGATTCAAACTATTACGGAGGTAATTCACAACGAGTACTAATGGAATTAAAATAAAAGAACTTCTACATTTTTGATATAAATAATCGGGAATATGTGATAAAAATAAATAGAGAGAACTTTCATGCTCTTGTTAACAAAACAACAATCCAATCACAAAACGAAACATTGTAAATTCTTTGATTTAACTGCTGTAAAATGAGTAAATTTAGAATCCATAAATAAAGGTTTTAATACAGCTTATTCTTGATTAAGGTGTAGGGCATATTTTTCTATTCTGTATGTAATAAAACCTTTATATTTTAATATAAAAACAAGATATGGGATATACAATAGTAGGAGCAGGAATCGGAGGACTAACTACTGCTTTAGCTTTTGAAAAATGTGGGATAGAGTATCAGATATTCGAAAAAGCTCCTAAGTTAAATGAAGTAGGAGCAGGAATTTGGCTCGCTCCAAACGCTTTACAGGTATTCGAATGGCTTGGGATACTAGAAGATGTTGTAGCGAAAGGAAATTCTATCGATAGAGTTACCGTAGGCAGATCTGATTTGTCACCTTTGTCAGATAGTTTTCAAGATGATGTAAAAGACAAGTTTGGGTATTCTACCATTGCTATTCATAGAGCAGAACTTCAGAAGTTATTACTTGAACAAGTTCCAAAAGAAAAAATCCACCTGGGAAAATCGTTTAAAGAATTTAAAGAAGTAGAAGAAGGACGAATTCTAGTTACTTTTAGTGATGATTCTAAGGTCGAAACTGATTTTTTAATTGGTGCCGATGGAATTAATTCTAAAATACGAAATCAGCTTTTTCCATCAAGCAAAACAAGATATTCTGGCCAAACCTGTTGGAGAGGTATCGCTGATTATACGATGAGTGCTGATTTTGAGCACAGAGGAATAGAACTATGGGGGAATCAAATTCGATTTGGAGTCTCAAAAGTAGCCAAAGATAAAGTGTATTGGTTTGCAGTCTCATTAAGCAAGCCAAATCAAAAAGATGATGATACATTGATAAAAGATAAGCTTTTGAAAACATACGCTAATTTTCATCCATTAGTCAAAGAACTCATCGCAGCTACATCTCAAGATAAAATAGTGAGAAATGATATCAGTGATTTAATGCCACTTAATCATTGGTATAAAAACAACATTTGTCTAATTGGAGATGCAGGTCATGCTACAACTCCAAATATGGGGCAAGGAGGAGCGCAAGCTATCGAAGATGCTTATTATTTGAGTAACCTTATTAAAAACGAAGGTAATGTCAATGTTTTTCAGCTATTTCAAGAAAAACGAAAACAAAAAGTAAATACAATAGTAAAACAATCCTGGGCTACGGGAAAAATGGCACATTGGAAATACGGAAAAGGAATGAGAAATTTTATATTAAAAAGTATTCCAAAAAACCTGATTCAGAAAAAAATGAATGAAATGTATCAGTTAGAAAAAGTGTGTTAACAATATAAATGCAGGATAAGAATATTGAAGTAATAATTAACGATAATACAAAACTATAAAAATGAAATCACCAAGTAGCATTACCATCAATGGATATAAACATGTTTCTTACCATGCTGATGTTTTCTCTGAAGAAGAGTTAGTTTTAAAAAGTAGTTCATTTTATGAATGGCTTAATAAAAGGAGATCAGTAAGAGATTTTTCTGATAAACACGTTCCTAAGGAGGTTATAGAAAACCTTATTAAAAGTGCTTCTACTGCTCCGTCTGGGGCTCATAAACAACCTTGGACATTTTGTGCTGTTTCTAATCCCGCCATAAAAACTCAAATCCGTAAAGAAGCAGAAATTGAAGAAAAAACAAACTATGGGGATAGGATGAGCGAACGTTGGAAAAAAGACCTCGAACCACTAGCTACCGATATGAACAAACCTTTTTTAGAAGTTGCTCCCTGGTTGATTATTGCATTCAAAAAAGCATATGAATTCGAAGAAAATGGAAATAAACATAATAACTATTATGTGAATGAATCTATAGGAATTGCTTGCGGAATGTTAATCTCTGCAATTCATAATGCTGGATTGGTAACATTAACTCATACACCAAGTCCTATGAATTTTTTGACAAATGTGCTTAAAAGACCAGCTAATGAAAGAGCTTTTTTATTGCTCCCTGTTGGTTATCCTAAGTTTCCTACCTATGTGCCAGATCTAAAAAGAAAAGGATTGGATGAAATGACCGTTTTTTATGAATAAGATTGAAAAAGGTTAGTTGTTTTATTTTTTTTAGTAAAAGGGTAGGGTATAAAGAAAGTAAAGCGTTATAAAGAAGTAACAAATTTGTAAATCTGTAATAACACTAGAGTTTAAGGGACAAAATGAATTCTGTAATTCAGATTTTTTTTTAAATTTAAATATGGGAAGAATTTATTCTTCCCATATTTTTTGATATATGGTTTAAGATTTTTAAAATATAAATTCTTTAATGCCTATTTGACTGTCTATCGTTGTATCCTGATATTTTAATGTCCAACCCAAAGAATTAGTAAGAATATATATTTTCTGCAATTCACTAATGAGTCGATTTTGTGAATTGGTAACGAGTGTAGATTTTTTTACTTTTTCATTTAATTGTGCCATCGCTATTTTACGTATAGCGTTATGATCTTCGGGGTTAAATTTATTGATGACACCTTCTTCAATATCATGATATTTTATTTCCGGATTAATATTAACTTCTGCAGAAGGAATTTTTGTTATGGTTAGTGTTTTTGTTTCTTGATCAATAATGTGTTCAATTTTTCTTAAGTCATAAGAGACTTGTACATTGGCATTGACCATTACAATTATTTTTTTCTTTGATGAGATTACTTTAAAATAAGTCTTATCATTTTTATAAGTAATTATGTCAGAAAAGTGTCCTTCTGTAACCACAAGTTTACCTACATTTTTGATTTGATCCAGAATAAGGCCAGAAGATGTTACTTCTGTTTTTTGGCTATTAGATTGATCAATAATATATTTGATTCCAAACACCAGAAGTGCTGTTAAAAGTGCACCGAGTAAAAAATTACGCATACATCTATAGTATCATGTTGAGTATAAATGTACACAAAAAAATAACCTTTCTATATAGATAAGAAAGGCTATTTATTAATATAAGTAAGAATGTATTATTCTTAATGTTCTTGCGGAGGATATTTTTCTAAGATTGCTGCAACGATCTGATTCATTTTCTCTTGTTTTTTATTAACATCTTTGGTTAAAGCAGCAGACCCCATTCCTTGCCAAACTAATTCTTTCTTAGATGCGTCTATAAGATCTATATAGAGGGTGCCTTCGGTAGTGGTAGATACGGTATTGTATCCAGAACCCCAGAACCAAGGATTCCATCCCCATCCATAACCCCATCCATAATTATTTTGATAGATATTTACATTTTTCTGAGTCTTTGTGAAAATACTCACAAGTATATCTGGGTTTGCTGATTTTGCAAAACCTTTTGACGTCATATCTGCTTCGATAGCACGTAAAATGCGTTTTTTGTCGAGATCGCTAATTTCTGCTTTGTCGATTCCAGGTTTGTAAAATGCAAAGCTTTTATAGGTGTTAAAATCAGCCTGCTTATCATAATCCGAAGCAACACGCACTGTGGAGCAAGAACTAAGAATTATGATAAGGATTAATGATAAAATGGAAAAAAATTTCATAATCCTAGTTTTTTATAATATCAAATATACTATGATGATTGGGAAAGAAAATACATTTTCATCAATCATTTTAAAAGCATTTGATATTGATTTAACAATAGCTACTTTATATAATTTAACCACAATAATCATACCATGAGATAGATACCTAATCTATTTCTTAGTATAACTATTTGTTTTTTTGTCATAACCATAAGGGCAATGCCTGCAACCACTCTCACAACAATAGCCTCTTCTTAGGTGGTATTGTTCTGTAAAACAACGATACCCTTCTGGAGTAATATAATAATCTCCTTCTTTTGGAGTTAATACTTTTTTAGGATTGTCCATAGTTACAAAAATAGTATCTTGCAGTTATATGCCCATTGTTGTTAACAAATATTTGATAGGTCGCCGTTTTGTTGGTATTGCTCTTTGGCCTTTTATCGTGGTTAATAATTCTTTCCTTAAAGAGGATGAAGTCTTTATTAATCATGAAAGAATCCACTTGAGACAACAGGCAGAGCTACTGGTTATACCTTTTTATTTTTTTTACTTTACAGAGTATTTTTTTAGAGTTATTCAATATCGAAATTTACAGCAAGCCTATCGCAATATTTCTTTTGAAAGAGAAGCATATCTTAACGAAGATAATCTTGATTATCTTAAAAACAGAAAACTCTGGAGTTTTATTAAATATCGATAAATGCACATTTTTTCTTCGGAGACATTACCTTCAAAAAATCAATCGATTACTCATTCTATTTTGGACAATGCCGAAATTTTTCTTGACATTAAAAGAGAAGACCAAATTCATAAAGATGTTTCGGGTAATAAATTCAGAAAATTAAAATATAACCTTATTGAAGCCAAAAGGTTTGGTTATGCAACTGTACTTACTTTTGGAGGAGCATATAGTAATCACATTGCTGCAACTGCTGCTGCGGGAGAAATTATGGGATTACAAACCATAGGAATTATTAGAGGAGAAGAATTAGGTAAAGATTTGGAGAAAACACTATTAGAAAATGATACCTTACGATTTGCTCATGCTAAAGGAATGCGTCTTAAATTTATTAGTAGAGAACAGTATAGAGGTAAAACATCTTTAGTTTTTTTAGAAGAGTTAAAGAATGAATTTGGCTCTTGTTGTATCATTCCCGAAGGAGGTACTAATGACCTAGCTGTTAAAGGTTGTGAAGAAATATTAACGGCTCAGGATAATGGTTATGATATTATTTGTAGTGCAGTAGGAACAGGAGGTACAATTTCAGGAATTATTAATAGCACAGCGCCTCATCAAAATGTTATAGGCTTTCCTGCTTTAAAAGGGGATTTTCTCGACAAAGAGATTAAGAAATATACATCAAAAACCAATTGGAAACTTATTAACGAATATCATTTTGGAGGATACGGTAAAATAAACAAGGAAGGAGTTGAGTTTATAAATATGTTTAGGGATCAGCAACATATTGCATTAGATCCAGTCTATACAGTTAAGATGATTTTTGGTATTTTTGACATGGCACAAAAAGGTGTTTTTAAGAAAAATACTCGTATTTTAGCCATTCATACCGGTGGTTTGCAAGGGATAGCCGGAATGAATAAAAAATTAAAGAAAAAGAAACTACCCCTTATTACAATTGAATATTAAAATGAGGAAATTTATTGTATTGTTATGTATTGCTATGGTTATGATTTCTTGTGGAGGAAGCAAAAAAGTAACATCTTCACGAACGCGTAAACCAGAACCTAAACCTAAACAGATGGTTATAACAAAGGTTGAGCGAAATTCTGAAAAAAATAGAGTAGAAGAGCATACTACCAAAAAACCACTTCCTGTATTATCATACAACGATAAAGTGCAACGCTATATTAATGAGTTCTCGAGTATTGCCAAAAGCGAAATGAAAACATACGGAATCCCGGCTAGTATTACATTAGCGCAAGGAATATTAGAATCTGGAGCCGGATATGGAGATCTTACACAAAGAGCAAGAAATCATTTTGGGATTAAATGTCATGATTGGAAAGGAGATCGGGTATATCATGATGATGATCGTTCTCAAGAATGTTTTAGAAAATATGATAGAGCAAGTGAATCCTTTAGAGATCATTCTCTATTTTTAAAAGATAGAAAACGATATTCCAGACTGTTTACATTTAGTCAAAAAGATTATAAGTCATGGGCACGTGGTCTACGTGAAGCGGGCTATGCTACTGATAAGAAATACCCACAAAAACTTATTGCCATTATAGAACGTTATGATTTAGATAAATTTGACGATGAGGTACTTGGTACAAAACCATTAAGAAGAAGTAAAAAAATTGAAGCCGTTGCAGTTATAACATCTGTTTCTAACAAGGATGGATATACTGTAAAAAAAGGAGATACTCTTTATTCGATTTCTAGGAGGTATAAAATCTCTGTAGAGGAACTCAAAGCATTTAATAAACTGGTTAATAATAACATTGCAGTCGGACAAGTTCTTAAAGTAGCAGCTGCCGACGAAGAGGAAGAAGATTTTAATTAAGCATGATCTATAAAAGAAGTAGCGCATTATTTGCAGCAGCGCAAAAAGTGATCCCGGGAGGGGTTAATTCACCAGTACGAGCCTTCAAAGCTGTAGGAGGAGATCCTATATTTGTTACAGAAGCCAAAGGAGCATATTTATATGATGAGGATGGTAACCGATTAATTGATTATATCAATTCCTGGGGACCAATGATTTTGGGACATGCCTATCCACCGGTAGTGAATGCGGTGATCGATAAAGCCAAAAAAGGAACTAGTTTTGGAATGCCTACAGAGATTGAAACTCAGATTGCAGAACTTGCAGTTTCAATGGTGCCTAATGTTGATAAGATACGATTTGTGAACTCGGGTACCGAAGCTTGTATGAGTGCTGTACGATTGGCACGTGGATATACAGGAAAGGATAAGATTATCAAGTTTTCTGGATGTTATCACGGACATAGCGATTCTTTCCTGATCCAAGCAGGAAGTGGTGCAGTTACTTTCGGGAGCCCTAACAGTCCTGGCGTAACCAAAGGAACAGCGCAAGATACTTTATTGGCAAGATATAATGATTTGGATCATGTGGAGCGTATTATCATGTCTAATAAAGAAGAAGTTTCCTGTATTATTATAGAACCTATTGCAGGAAACATGGGATGTATCCCTCCAGTAAAAGGGTTTTTAGAAGGACTTAGGTCACTATGTGATTCCCATGATATACTGTTAATTTTTGATGAGGTAATGACCGGTTTTAGATTAGCAAAAGGAGGAGCACAAGAACTTACAGGTGTAAATGCCGATATCGTTACTTTTGGTAAAGTGATTGGAGGAGGTTTACCTGTTGGAGCTTTTGCAGCACGTTCTGAAATTATGGATCACTTGGCTCCACTTGGTCCAGTGTATCAGGCTGGAACTTTGAGTGGTAATCCATTAGCAATGGCAGCTGGATTAACAATGCTTGTTGAGTTGAATAATACCCCAGAGGTTTTTAAAAGCCTGGCTGATAAAACCGAATACTTACATCATGGAATTGCAAATGCACTGGATGAGCATAATATCACGTATACGATCAATAGAATAGGTTCTATGATCTCAGTTCATTTTGCCGAGAATGCGGTAGTGGATTTTGATACTGCTGCAAAAGGCAATAATGATACCTTTAAAAAGTTTTTTCATGGAATGCTAAATAATGGGGTTTATATTGCACCAAGCGCTTTTGAAACCTGGTTTATAACCGAGGCGCTTACTTATGAAGATCTGGATGAAACTATTGCAGCAGTGCAAAAAGTTGCTAAAACACTATAGAAGATAAACAAGATTGATTATTGACTGGGGTGAGAAACGCTTGGGGTTGTGATTTTTTCAAATTGAATCCCTCCAGTTCCTTGTATGATGATGTTTTTAGAAGTTAGTACTTCTTGATTTGTACGTAATTTAACGGCTAAAGTATTTTCTCCTTTCTTTAAAGGGATTCGGGTATAAAATATTTTGTTAGGTAAACCTTGCCAATTGCGCGTATCAGCACCTTCAGTTAATGCATTGAAAATACCCAATAAGGCACCTAAATCACCATTTTGATTTTTTACTATATATTCTGAAATTTTCTTTGTTCCTAGTCGTAAAGCTATTTTCCCTATTTCTCTAAATGTTCTATCTTTTAAAGTCTTAAATGCAATTTCTTCATAGTTTTGTGTTAATTGAAATGGGTATGATAGACTATCCACTTGTACTTCTGCATTATTGTATAGAGATTGCTGACTCACATATTTAGGATATGCAACATTAAAAACATCTAGATCAGAAAAATCAGAATTATTATCTCCTCCGGTTGGTATTGGTAATGGTAAATTTAAAGAGAGATCTTCATTGATAATGGTTAGAAACCCAATTTCGTTACCTGGTAAGATGGTAAACGTATAAAAGGTTTCATCTTTATAAGGAGCCAGTCCGTTTTCCCAAAAAATAACTGCTTCTCCACCTTCAGTAGTTTTTTTGGGAATATAAGTAGTATTTAATAGATTTTCATAGCGTTCTATCTCATCGGTAAACCCCATAAAATTTGCTGTATGAAACATGTCCTGGCAAAGTTGCTCAGGTATATTAACTCCTATATAAGTTCCTTGATTTTCTATAAATAAATCTACAGCATTACGATACGCAATAAATGCATTATTTATATCCCCTGAGGCTTCGTATAATAGACCTTGCAGTATATGAGCAAATGCATCATCATTATACCTGTTCTTTTTCTCGGGAGGATAACTTTCATTGATTTTTTGGAGTTGTAATGAAATACGTTTAGCTTCAACAATGGCATCATCGTATTTGTTTAAAAAAATATAATTAAGTGCTTTGTAATAGTGTATTGCAACTTTTTCAAAATCTTCACCTTTATATGTTTCTTTTTCGGGATTTAAAAGAATTCCCAGAACTTGATTTCCTATAGCTCTTTTATTAGATTCTATAAATAGATCTGCTTCATTTAAAAGCTGATTACTTAAGGTGTAGTTACCTGCCAGGTATGCTAGTTTTCCTTTTTCTAATAAATATAGAAGATGATTTCTGGGTTTTCCTAAAAATTTATTTTCCTCGATCACTTCGATGGCACCTTCCATATCACCTTGTTGTACTTTTTCTTGAAAAAGTGCACTCTTGGTATGATAACTACCACAGTTGTTAAGCAATATTGAAAAGCAACACAATAGTACAGCACGAAAGGTCATTTTTATATGGATCATGTTGAATTATCAAAAAAGCTTTCCTGAGAAAGCTTGATGTAGTTTAGAGTGTTAAGAACTAGTTTTTGACAAACTTTTTTATTTTTTTATCTCCAATCCATACTTTTTCATTAGTCTGGATATTTGTTAGCTCCAGATCAATTTGATAGTATACTACCTTGTCTCTTTTATGTGCATCAACTATAGAATTAATATTACCTTGAAGCATATAATCTGCTCCTGTTTCTAATCCAAATTTTTTGACAGTAGACATAGAAGCATTGTCTTGTTGATCAGCACGTTCTGCTCTTAGTTCTTCACGCATTTTACCACCTTGTACTACTCTAACTTTTTGTCGTTGAATAAATGCTTTCTCTATATCTTTAATAAAGGTTTCACTTTCTATATGCTCATGTGATTTGTTGCGTATTAAGCCAACTATAACCACAGGTTTTTTACCTTTTTCCTGAATATGATCGGTTATCCAGTTTCCTGTAAGCACTTCTTGAGTAAGTTCTTCTGCTGCAAAGCGTGAATCAGTGTCATTCCATCGTCCGCTAATATCAATTTGTGTATCCGGAGCAACACGTGTAATTTTTCTTGCACATGAAGAAGTTAAAGATATTACTAGTAATACTGCTATAGCAGCGATTAATTTTCTCATTTTGTAATTTTTATTTAATGTATTTTGATTAGTGTTTTTTAATGATTTTACCAAAGGATATATGCTCCCAAAACCCCTAATGTTAACCAATTATATCCATATGATCTATGGTCATAATAAGATCCATAATCATAATACCTGGTGTTTTCGATGCGTTTTAACCTTCGTTCATGTCTCCAGTATGCTCTTTGTGATCTGTATTGTCTTCGTAATGAGCGTAGTTCTCTTTTTTCTTCGAGAGGATCAATGGCTTTATAGGTTTCTTGTGCAGTAGTACCTTGTTGTAACGTATATTCCTGACTATTTTTTAAGAATTTATTCATAGCCACTTTGTAATTAGGATTTTGATCTTCTATAAGTTGTGCCTCTTGTGCATACCCAATACACCCAACTATAGCAAAAATAAATATTGAAAATATGTTTTTCATAATGTTTATAGATTAGTTCCTATATAAATATTACCTACTATAAATGACAATTTAAAAGTCAAAGGGTTGCATCATATGAGGAAATACTCTATATATTTACGAAATTATTTTGACTTTTCAATTTATATACACAACATTTAAGGTTTATATTGCCCTATTTTAAAAACGTTAAAATGTATCTAACTACTTTTTATTAGAAATGTATCAGATCGTATTTTTTATGGTTATATAAAAAAAACCTACGAAGTTGACTTCGTAGGTTTTTTTACTACTCTCAAAAAATAGAGTAATTCGGTTATTGATTTACTGGCGTAGGAGCAAATAAATCAGGAATGGGTTGGGGGATATTTTGATTACTATCTAATTCATCCTGCGGATATAAAAATCGTTGAGGATTGATTGTGGTAGTGGTATTATTTAATGGAAAAGGAACAATAACATCACTATCAGATTTGAGTAACCTTCGGGAATCATTGAATGGCATGTAACTATGAAAGCCACTTACATAACGTTCTTCGATGATTTCTCTTAAAATCGCTCTGTCTACCGCTATATTATCAGTGTTTTCTATTCCTCCTGCTTGAAAATCTGCCAAAACATATGGATCATAGTTAAAAATATCGGCTACATCAATAAGATTAAATGCATTTCCAGAATCCAGATAAACTCTTAATTCATTAAGCTTATCAATAGCTCCTTGATTGTCACTATTTACACGTAATATACATTCTGCCCAGATCAATAGGTTTTCTTCGTAGCTTACTAATTTCATAGGAGTGGATGGTCCATCAATACCAGTATCCTGATTTCCATCTCCACTAATGTAAGAATAGTTTCTACGAGCAGTCTCATCTGTTTTAGTATTGTTTCTGCTTGTTGTATTTGCAGGGTCTAATAGATCTCGATAAAAGGCATTATCACCAGTCATGTCACCTGCACGACTACTGTTTACAAAATTAAAAAGAATATTACTGTTTGAGTCGACAGTACCAATAGGTTTATAAGCCATAGTTCCGGATGCGTTATTAATACCATTTACTACATTGTTTAATGCCAGATTGTACTGTTTGGTTTGTAAATAATATCGGGCTTTTAGAGTGTATGCTGCTGAAGCCCAAGAAGCACCATTACCAGAAAAATAAATATCTTCGCTGCCAACATTAGTAGTAGCATTATTTATTTTGGATATAGCTCCATCCAGTAAACTTTGCAAATTGTTATAGATGTCTGATTGCAGGTCTATTGTAGGATCAGGAGATTCTAAACTGGCATTATCAGGTACTGCATTAGAATAGGGGATATCTCCAAAAAGAGATGTTCCTGTACCAATAGCTAATGCTTCATTAACATCGATGATTCCTTGCAGTAAATCGAGGTTAGGAGAGATTCGTCTGATTTCCTTGTTTTGAACTAATATTCCATTATAAATTAATTCCCATACAGCATCAGAATCTCCCGGGGTATAGTCATAATTATAGAGTGTTTGTTGTACCAGATTTAATCCAACAAGTCCACCAGTATAATACATAGATGTTCTTGCCAGTTGTCCTTGTTGTACCTGTGCATTGGCAAGTAGAGTTCCTTTTAATAAAAGATCACCAGATGGGACTTCAACCAGTTGATTTGGATTTTCGTTAACATCCAGATAATCTTCACAAGAGAACATCGTAATTACGATACAGGATACTATTATTTTATATATAGTCTTCATGATTTCGTTTTTTAATAATTAAACTTGATACTAAACGCATAGGTTCTTACTCCTGGATTTGAAAAATAATCCAGTCCTTTTCCTCTACCGACTCCAAATTGGTTTATATCGGGATCTATACCAACTACATCGGTCCAGATAACCAAGTTTCTTCCAGAGGCTGTAAATTCAATTGAGCTTAACCCTGTTGTTTTTTGTAACCCTTTTGAATTAAGTAAATAGGATAACGAAAGTTCTCTAAATCTAGTCCAACTAGCATCTCCAACAGCAAATTCATTTAATTTACCATCTCCGAAACCATATAGGTTTCTATAATAACTCTCATCTAGCAAGACATTTCCATTTCCGAAGTTACCAACATTAGCTCTTACGCTTGTACCTGCTGGGACAACATCCCCATTAAAATTCACCAAATCTTCATTTAAAGTAATTGTATTTCCTACATCTCCGTGAGTTCCGAAGTATGAAGTGATGAAACGAGTTCTTTGTGCCATATCATTACCTTGACTGGTATCAAACAATGCTGACATCGATAGGCCTTTATAAGATACACTTAATTGTAAACCTCCTAACCAATCTGGATTAGGATCTCCTACTACTTTGTTACCGCTTGTATCTACTATAGGGAAACCATTGGCATCTAATACCAGGCTACCGTCGGCATTACGTTGCGCTCCTTGGGTATATAAGACTCCTAAAGGTTCACCTTCTATGGCTACAGATTGGATAGAACTACCAGAAGTAAAGTTAACAACTCCTCCTCCTTCAATCTTAGAAACCAGATTTTTATTGGTGCTAAAATTAATTGATGCACTAGCTTTCCAATCTCTGTTTTTTATAAAATCATATTTCAATTCGGCTTCAAACCCTTCATTTTCTATCGTAGCTCCATTTCCATAGATTTCAGAAAACCCTAATGTTGGGGGTATTGCTATATTGAGTAATACGTCTTTAGTTTCATTTTTATAATAAGTTGTTGATAGTGAAAGTCTATTGGTGAGGAAACGAAGATCTAATCCAACCTCGTATTCTGTTTTTATTTCTGGTTTTAGATTTGGATTTCCAAGACGTTCATCGAATTGAAATCCTCCTCCAAAATCTTCCAGTGCTATTGCGTCAGAAAAAGTAGAAAAAGACCCTACCTCAAAAACAGTTTCCTCTCTATGGGCTAAAGGAACATTACCTACCTGACCAAAAGCCAGTCTGAGTTTACCAAAGGATAAAGGATCAAAACCGTTAATTAGTCGACTAAAAGTCCATCCTAATTCTGCACTTGGGTATAAGAAAGCATTATTGCTTTTAGGAAGTACAGAATGTTTTTCATAGGCTCCTCCAAGAGTCAAAAACAATTGATCAGCATAATCGAAATTAGCAGTACCATAGAATCGGATATTTCTTCTCGAAGTTCTGGTAATCTCTGAGGAGATATTCTCTTTTGCCGAAATTTCTACAGGATCTAACGGTTTTCTGAAATTAGCGATGAAGTTATCTGCTTCAATAAAATTTCGTTTTCTTCTCCTGTCATTAATACCATAACCTAATATAACATTAGTGTTTAGTTGTTCGGTTAACGCATACCTAAAAGATGTTAGTATATCCAGAGTATACTCTTCATTATTTATGGTTTCATCATTAATTAAGCCAAATCTTCGTGCAGAACTTGCCGTATAGTATGGAAAAAAATACACCCTGCTATCAGAATAAAAATCAGCACCTCCTCTAAGGATAGAATTGATATTATCGTTCCATCGATATTTTAATTCTGCTGTACCAATAAAACGATTTACTTTGGCTGTGTTTTGTTGCTCATTGATGGTCCAAAGGGGGTTATTATAAATTACGTTGTTACTATTTCCGAGATACCTTCTGTAAGAACGATGACGTGATTGTACAATAGTTCCAGAGCCATCATGATAATTTCCTTTATAATCTGTGATATCAAAATCTGGTGAAGTACGCAGTAGTCCCAGATATAATCCTGCAGTATTAGAACCTTGTTGGATTCTGTTAGAACTAGTGTGTATATAATTTCCTTTGATATTAGCAGTAAGCCTCTCTGTAAAATTCTGAGAAGTAGATAAGGTGAAATTGGTTTTCTTATAAAAACTATTTTTGATTGTTCCGTCCTGATCTACGTGACCTCCACTTAAGAAATAGGTGCCTTTTTCATTTCCAGAACTTAAGGTGAAACGATTATCTAGTGTGATCCCAGTACCAAATACTTTATCAAAATTACTATCAGTATATACATCTTTTTTATTTTTTTGATCGATTGGATAGATGATATTATTACTAACCAGAGATTCAAAAAAACGTCCCGAAGTATCCACTTCATCTGCTGCACCACTACGATCAGAGATTCTATCTCCCCAAGAGAATGCAGATGTTGGACTGTAATTACCATTGGTACCTTGCCCAAAAGATTTTTGTAATGGATGTTTGTAAGAGACTTCATCGATAGAAATACCAGAAGAAAAAGTAATTCTCATTTTACCTTTTTTACCTTTTTTGGTGGTAATTACAATTACTCCGTTAAGTGCTCTTGTTCCATATAGTGCTCCTGCAGAAGCTCCTTTAAATACCTGAAAAGATTCTATATCATCGGGATTAATGTCATTAAGTCTGGATTGCTGTGATACTCCTGCAGAGGTGTCACTACTACCAGAACCTTCTATTGTGTCGTTGTTTAAGGGCACCCCATCTACAATAATTAGAGGTTGACTAGACCCCCCAGAGAACTTGTTCCTCTTATTTGTATATTAGAACCTGCTCCAGGATCTCCAGAGGTGGCACTGATACTTACACCAGCGGCTTTACCAGCTATACCATCAATAATCTTGTTTTCTACAGGCTGCACTAGTTTGTCTGCATCGATTTTAGAGTAAGTAGAAGATAGTTTGTCTCTTTTTTCTACAAACCCTAAAGAGGTTACAATAACCTCACTTAAAGCTTCTGCATCTTCCTTTAAGATAACATCGATTATGGTTTGATTGGCTATCGGTATTTCTCGCGTGACATATCCCAAATACGAAAAAACTAATGTTTGATCAATGTTTGCATCGATAGTGTACTTACCGTCAAAATCTGTGGTCGTTCCAGTTCTAGTTCCCTGTACTATAATTGTAGCCCCAGGTAAAGGACCTACTACGTCCCGTACAGTACCTGTTATAGTAGTTTGGCTATAACCAATACCTGACAGCAGTACTGCACATATTAAAATTAAGAGTTGTTTTCTCATACAATTGTGATTTGATTAGACATGAATTAAAATGATACTACATTTTAGTTAGTGAATTATAATTTTGAATGTTTTGAGGAGTATATCGAGTAGGTAGAATCTTATGAAATACTGAAATGAAAAATGATTGAAATGTTTTATTAGAAGCATTCTCGTGTTTTTACTAAAATTCATACAAAAGGAGGTGTACTATAAATAGATAGTATACCTGCTATTAATAGAAATTGATTAAACTTTAGCACCATCAATTATTACTTATATTGATTATGGCGCCTATTATATAAGACGTGTTATTAGATATTACCCCCCAGTTGTAATTTAATTTTTTTAATAAAAAATATAGATGATCGGTAATTTTTTATGATTTACTGTGAAGATATTTGAGTAAAATAAAAGAAATGTTTAGGAAAAATGAAATAAAGAAAGCTTGTAGGTGGTGTGCGAATTTGATCTCAGTATTTTGCTATATACAAAATATTGAAAGCAACCGCTTAAATAAGGTGAGGTGTTCTCTAGGCCTTTAAATAGTTAATTATGATGCTAACCAGGTACCTAATTCTATGACATTCCCATTTGGAGATTTAACATCATATCCTTCAGGGTTCGTTTCGCTTTTTTGAATGTATGGGAATTTTTGCAGGTATTCGGCCCCACCATAATCTGTATAATCCTCTCGTATAGGAAAAATAGCGATATGATCTTTAGGTTTTTGTGTATTGGCATATCGTAATTCCCACTTACAACGTTTGGAGTTAATAGCGTTTTCTGTGGCAAGGAAAATAAATTTTTTGTTGCCCTTTATTTTCTCTTCTGTTTTTTGTTGTATCTGTTTGTCTGTTGCTTTACTTGGGTTTTCTGGAGTATTTTGATCTAACAATAAATAATCTGCATAGATAAGTACATCGAACCCTTTTAAGAAATTAATAGCGCTATCCAGTTCTTCAAGTTCGTCGTGTTTATACGAAAAAAACAGAGAGACTTTTAGGGATTTTGTTTCTTCCTTAAAGAGTTGCAGACTTTCAATAATAGACTTGCTATATATTCTCGCTGCATTTCTAAACTGCAATAGCCCGTATTTAGGTAATATATTCATCAGTTCTATAACATGATCATGTGTGAATACCTTAACGTACTGACCCTAGGTTTTGTTGTTACAGATATTGTTAATATTCATTATACCTAGTGTAATACAAAGTTTATTTGTTATGTATTCGAGGTAATACCATATAGGAATGTCCAGATTTAACATCATATTAAATCTGGACATTTTTAACACAAAATATCTTTGAGTTATTTCCTCTTATAAGTATTTACAAAAGTATCTGATGAACTTTTGGAGGTAAGTATAAGTTTGGCATTTTCTGAAGTCGAAATTACAAAAGTACTATTATTACTAATGGTAAGATTTTTATTAGTAATGCTATAATCATAAGTTGTTTTAGAACCTTCTTCACATATGTTGTTTGCATTAAGCGTGTGAAGAGTAATACTTACCTTATTAGATTTATCAAATACATACGTTTCCATAAGGTCACAGGTACCTAGATCGACATTAGTTCCATTTTTGGTAGAACTGGTTAATTGCCACTGGCCAATAATAAATGTTTCATTAATTGTGCCGACGACATCATCATCAGTATTACATGAAAAATTCATACTTAATCCTATTAAAACGAAAACAATTAATTTTTTGCTCATAACATTCTTTTTTTTGTTTTGAGCAAAATTAGTTTGGTTTTAAAAGTTAGAAGTCTCTAAAAGTTAGAATTGAACAATTATGGACATCTTTTATCATTACATTTATTCTTTGTGATTTCTTTTAAATGTAGTTGGTGTATGGCCGGTTTCTTTCTTGAAATATTTATAAAAAGCAGATTTAGAATTAAAACCAGCTTCAAGCCCTATTGCTACCATATCATAGTTGTCAAATTCAGGGTCTAAAATCATGATTTTAGCTTCTTTCACTCTATACAAGTTTAAATAATCAGAAAAATTCTTTTGAGTGACACTATTAATTATTTGAGAAAGATAACCAACACTTATATTTAACCTGGTTGCAATATCATCTCTACTTAATTGTTGATTTCTATATAGTTTTTCACTTTCTAAAAGTTGTATGAATTTTTTAAAATATGGATTTTCTTCTCCTTTTTTAAATTTTACAGCCTCTTTCTGTTTTTCATTTACTTTCTTTTTGTTAATCTCTCTTATTTCGAATCTGTTTTTGGCTAAGGTGAACTTGTATATGCCTTGATAGCCAATCCAGTAAAAAAGAATATTAAGCAATAGCCATATGATAATAGAGTAATCATTATTATAAAAGTAATCTACGATACTTGTTATAATCCAAAAAAATATGAGTAAAACATGAAAAGTATAAAATAAGCGTATCCATTTTAGATCATAACTGATATCATGTTGATGTTTGGTTGTATTTTTAAATAGTAAACGGAATTCTACTACGAGTAATGCTAAATTAAATAGGATCGAAAAGTAATACTCTATCGAATAAAAATAGGGTATCCATGATTTGTTGTGAATAGGGTATAAATCAAAATAAAACTGCCCGCCAATATATAAGTTTAGTCCAATTGATATAATAAAGGGAACAAATAACACCCAATGTTTATTTCTAAGTTGTAATGAGGGGTTTAATAATTTTAAGTAATAAAAATACAAGGTTACCGGAAAAACCAATACTAATTCAATATCTTCTAGTATTCTAAAGTTATGATGTTCTTTATACCAATCATAATGTAAGGCCCAATATTGAATATTGATAAAAACTCCAAGTAAAAGACTTATTCCTAGATATAAATTGGTTTTGTTCTTAAAAAATTTAGAAAATAAAATTACGATTGCAAAAATGAATCCTTGGATTACTCCTATTAAAATTAAAAAATCTAATATTTCAAAATTCATACTTAATAGAATTTTGAATTAAAAAAGCTATTCTCGATAGCTCTGCTGAGCTTTCCGAAGTACAATTTTTCTTCATTCTATTTCGAAAAATCACTCGAATTGACACTTTTTTTATGCTACTAATTTCTAAATGCACAACAGGTTATAAATAGTATACTTTTCTTTACTTAAAAGAAGAACTCTTATTTAACATGGCATAAATAGCTACGCTAATATGTTTTCCGTCTTTGATTTCACTATCGACCATAGTTCCTTCATATTTAAAATCGAATTTTGCCAATCCATTTTTGCAGTTCGTATTCTCTGCATCTACAAATCCTTCAATTCGATGTAATCCTAGATTTTTAAATCCAAATTCACAAATGAGAGGCATTACTTCTTTCATGATTCCTTTTCCCCAATACTCAGGAAGAAGCCAGAATCCAATTTCTGCCTTTTTATTTTCTTTTTCTATAGCATTAAGTCCACCCGCACCATAAAAAGTGTTACCATCTTTTGAACAGACCGCCCACCATATCCCGGTTTCATTTTTCTCTAATTCAGCAAACCATGTCATTTGCTCTTTAGTAGCTTCAAGACTATTAAAACTAACACCATAGTATTTGATTACATCAGGATTTGAAAGGCCATGATATACATTCTCTAAATCATCATTTGTAAACTGTCTTAATAGTAATCGTTCTGTTTCTATTATAGGAAATGTAATAGGCATTTTGTTATAATATTATAGTTTAAGTACACATATTATTTTTCAATAGACGTAAAATTAAATAAATAAAACTTTATAGAGTGATAAATTATATATGTTTCAGAAGTGATATTATGAGGCAAGTAACATTATTTCCGAAAAAAGGTTGGTATAAAAGAATCTAAAAGGTTGTGAAGGCAATTATATGCGAGTTCTGTAGTATCTCTATTTGAAAATTGATAGACTACCCAATTTCTTTAGTTTATCCTGTTTATAAGAAGTAAGCTGAGGTGTTCTATAGAGCTACTTCCCTCATTGGTCAGGGAGAACTAATGAGGAGGGTTGAAGTAACTCTTATCAAAAAAGATATTCTGTTTATAAATTGTATTAAAATTGAGACCATATTCTAGCATTAATGATTCCTTTATATTCTGATGATCAAAAATTGAATCTTTACCATTTTTGTCACCTTGGGAAATAGAAGCGAAATCTCTGAATACTACAATACTTGTCTTTATTTTATGTTGGTTTTAGGCTTTAAAACCAAATACCTTTTCTTATACAACATCTAAAGTGGAAGACACCCTATTTTTTTAACACATTTTTTATTTTCAACCCTTTTATGGAATTGATGTTTAAAAAAATATTGCTTCTATGTTAAGGAGCATGTATACTTTTTGAGATTTAAGTTCTGGTAAGTTTCTTTATTAGATGAGTTCGATATAAGAAAATTTACATTAGTCAGGTTTTTGGTAGAAAATTATATTTCGACAAGCTTAGAATAACTATCGAAGACAAGTAAATTTTTAATCAAAAACCTTGTTATCTTGAACTTGTTGAAGGGACGATACAATTTTTCTTCGTTTCACTATGAAAAACCACTCAATTTAACGGCTTCTGATTAACTTAGATGTTATGTCGAACTCACGTATATTCTATTACAGATATAGTTGAGTTCTAAATTTTGGATTAAGGTTAAACTTGTTATTGATTATGGATAAATTTGTTAGTGAGTATTCTTTAGATAATCCCAGCTTGAAACCACTTCAAAATCCGGAATGTTTTCAAATAACATGTCTAATGTCCATTTATGATTATCACCAACAATAACAAGTATTCTATCACCTGTCTGTGCCATTTTTAGAATGTTACCTGCCATTCTTATGTTTCTTTGATACGACCGAGCTAACCAATCGGGGCCGATCCAGTTTTTTTGGATCCCTACTCTTATTTCATACATATGCATACGTTGCGCATTAAATTTTTGAGCCGTTGGAGAGTTCATAAGCGCAATACGATCATAAAGATTATGATTTTTGTATATCTTTTGATTTTGATTAAAAATCTTAGTTAGATGCTTTTCATATATATTGTAAAAACCATCATCATTTTGTTTAGCATACTCACCAAATGAATCAAAGGAAAAATTCTCTAAGGATCCTATAAATTCGGTTTGGTTATCAAAAAGGTATATACTATCATGTTTCATATTTTTAGCAATGCGAAATCCTAATTGATAAACTTCATTCCTCTTGTTTGAAATATTAAATGTATCAACTACAAAAGATTGATATTCTTTGTTTACTATAGATAAAGCAGAAGGCTCCCATTCTAATACTACTTTTGTAGGATTGTATTTGGATATAGTTTTGACCAATTTTACAATATTCTCTTGATTATGGGGTTCGAGAATGTCTTTACCAAAATGTAATGTCCCTACAATCATAATTTTTGATTGCGTTAATGAGTCATAATTTTTTAATGTGTTTTCTGCTTTTTCAAGCTCGTTAAGGGCAGGGTTACTTTTATTGGGATTACAGCTAAATACGATTACAAGTACTAATAATAGTAAAAGACTGTTTAAAAATTGTTTCATAAGTTGATATTTCATAATTGTCACTAACAAGCGTACATCGTTACTAAGATAACTTTGTGTTGTATTACTTAATCAAGATGTGTTAGTGTAAAGATGAAAGGAGCATGAAATTGTTACAGTGCTTTTATAATTTAGAATTGAGGTATTTGGTGTGAAATTTTATAGAGTAGAGGTAGTTTTTAATTAATACATAGTGTTTTTATTTGCTCGTTTTTCAGGGATTTGCTGGATAGCATCCCAATGCTCCACAATTTTTCCTTTTTCATCAAATCTAAAAAAATCCATGGTTATATATTCGTCATTTCCGGGCCAGATCTGATGTGTATGCAGTGCTACCAGATCACCTTCGGCAATGCAACGTATAAATTCAATTGATTTCTCGGGGTACTCGACTTGCATTTTTTCGAAGTAATCAATAAATCCCTGGGTACCATCTTCAACATCTGGATTGTGTTGAATATATTGATCACCAACATAGAGTTCTACCGCTTTTTTTGGATTTCCGGTATAGGCAGTTTTGTAGAATGCTATTGCATTCTTTTTATTTTCTTCTAAGTTCATAATTGTTGTTCTTATGTTGTAAGAGTTGTATACAAGTAACTAAGGTAGTTTTATTTCAAATAAACAAGCAGGGGCCTTACCATAATGATCCGGTAATCCTTCGGTGTTTTTTAAATCAAAAAGCCCTAAAAAGTCAAATCCAGCATTTTTATAATGTTCGATAAGCTTTACGTTGTTGCCAAGTGTATCTAATCGTATAAAATCCTTGTTATTATTTTGAGCATATTCTTTTGACCACTCTACAATGATTGCTACAAAATTTTGACCTCTAAAATCGGGATTTGTTGCAATACGGTGAATATAGATAGCAGTATCGCCATTTTTTTCTTCCCAGATTTGTTCATCACTAAATGTGATGGTCCATACACAAGCAATTTTGTTATCGATGATGAGTTTCCATTGTCTGTTTTCTGAAATACTGTCTTCTACAAGTTGTCGTTCAAACTCTGGCCAAACGATAACTCCTTTTTTTGATTTTTGATACGCTGAAGCTATCCGGTACAGTCGGAATATTTCATTGATATCATCTATTGTACAATTTTTAATTTCCATACTTGTCTCATTTATAAAATGATGTATTCAAATGTCTAACTATTTTTAGGATGCAACAACCCAAAAATTGCTAATATTTCTTGAATTTGATATTCTATTACTATCAGATAACTTTGGATTAATTTTAAATGGTTTAGATATCATTTTTGTGACTAGTTTTTTATTTGAAGTGGTATTAAATTCTAATTACAAACCGAATTTATATCGTATCAACACAATGAATGACCAAAGTAAGAACGCTAGTAAAAAATAGTATGTAAAAAGAGGTATTCCGACTTCAGATATATTAAAGATAAAAAATGTAGAAGCCGTTCCTGTTGCATGCATAATAATTGGTAAGATTAGACTATTTGACTTGTCATATAGCCAAACAATCATAATTCTTATAGGGATTAAGCCAGCGTAATGAAAGAAAAGACCAGGTAGAAATTTTGATAGCACTAAATCACCAGAACTATTACCAGATCCCCAAATAACAGGAAGGAAATGCCAAACTCCCCAAAGCAATCCAATAATCAAGCCTGTCTTTACTACCCCATAGCGTTCTCTTAGTTTTGGTGTAGCAAATCCAGACCATCCAAACTCTTCTAGAATACCTCCTCCAACTATTCCATAAATTAACCCACTTAAAATCAGGGTTATTTTATCATCGGTTGTGATAATATCCGGAGTGTATACTTCTGAAAATTGATTTAAAATGAAGAGAGAAATAATTGAAAGAATAGGGATAGTGAATATCGCTATGAGGTATAATCTAGTTCCTAAGCGCCACTTCACTAATTTTTTGAATAGCATTTTGAACCCTTTTTTACCTTTCGTTATACCAAGCATAACGAAACCAGCGATACTAGGGCCAAATAAATATGGAATCATTGCAATGGGAAGCAATTTGTCAAATTGTTTTGCGGTAGCCGGGATCCCAGTTTGGCTCGCTACAATCAAAATTCCACTCCATGAGATAATAAATGTTAGAATGAAGAAGGAAGTAATAGGATTTCTTTTTGCATACGCTCTCATAATGTATTAACCTTTTGAAATTGCTATATATTAATACTTATTGTACCAAAAAAAAGGTTTTATAAAAGATGATGTTACATTCAAAAAAAGGAAAGGTATTAGTTATTTTTTTTATGTAACTCAAGGTAAAGTTGTTCAACCTTATCTCTTGCCCATTGTGTTTTTCTTAAAAATTTAAGGCTAGATTTAATCGAAGGATCTTTTTTAAAACAATTGATATTAATTTTCATAGCTAATCGCTCCCAACCATAATGTGCTACTAATACTTCTAATATGTCTATCAATTTCATCCCGTGCAAGGGGTTGTTGAGTTGTTCCTTAGGACTTTTTTTATCGTGCATTACTAATGATGATTAATTAAAATGTTTTATATAAGAAAATGTAGAATACATTTCGGATTGGTATTAAGCCAAATATAAATATTCTGTAACTTAACAAAAAAACATAGGCTTTTTGATTAAACAAAAAGCCTATTTCTTAATTTACATCAATTATGAAAAAGACCATACTAAACCATATGATACTATATTGGGATGCAAAGTGAGTACCTTAAATGAAATTCCTAACGGAATGATTAGACAAGAATTTGAGCAAGGAAATTACACTAAATTTATCTCTAAAGGTAATTTGTTACAAGGAGAAGTGTATAACAGCTAGACAGAAATCTGGAATCAGGACTTGGATAGAATCTTTACTGTCGATTTTGAAGTTTATGGAGAAAAAACTCATGACTCTACAAATGCAGAAGTAGAATTTTTTGTAGCAGTTAAATAATTTATATGAAAGCATTAGACAATTTTTATTTTGATAAAGAAGAACCTGTTAAAGCTTGTCTTTTGGCTTTAAAAGCTATTATAGCCAATTATAATTCAGAATTTGAACCAAGATGGTATTATCGTTTACCTTGTTTTATGTATAAAAATCAGATCTTCTGCTATTTGTGGATAGATAAGAAAACACAATTTCCTTACATAGCAATTGGAAAAGGCATAAAAATCAATCACCCAGACTTAATTCTGGGGAAAAGGACATTTACAAAACTTTTAATGATTGACCCAAATGAGGATATTCCAATAGAAAAAATTCATAGCATATTTGATATGGCAATGAAACTTTATAATGGAAAATAAAGCCAACAGCTAACAACAAAAAAACAAAGGGCATTTAGGTGCTAAACTCAAACGCCCTTTTATATTTACTGACGCCGCCGAATATAATATGTCTCACCTGCTAAGTGATTCCCTCTCAAAGGTTATTGTATATTTGTTATAGCTCAAAGATTTTATTAAAAATAAATTATAAAATCAGTGCAGATTTGTGGGGTGGTTCGATAATATCCTGTTCTGTTACGATACATATTTATAACCTTGGACACAGCCTTAAAAAACACGAAATTAGAACACATGAGATTTCTTAAAATATTATTTACAATTATTATAGCTTTTAATTTATTGTCTTGCAAGGATACAAATGCAAACAACAAAGAATCAGAAATAGCTAAAGAAAAACTGTTAAAGACAATTGACAAATTCAATAAAGCATTTCAGACCGGAAATATTGCAGTCCTAGAATCAATGATAACCGAAAACTATTTGCATACAAATGGAAATTCAAAATCTATTGGAAAAAAGGAATGGTTCAGTTATTTGAGTAAAAGAGAAAACGAAATTAAATCGGGAGATCTTGAGGTTATCGAATATAAAATGGATGAAATGGAAATTGAATTGTATAAAAACATGGCAATAGTCACCGGAAAAGTAATTGTTTCAAATAAAAAAAACGGAGAAATCCGAAAAAATGAATATAGAATTACTAATGTTTGGGTAAATGATACAGGGAATTGGAAAAGAGCAGGATTTCATGATGGGAAAATAAAATAAAGGTAGTGCCTAAGACACGCAAATAATAGTACACAAACACGTTAGCTGCAATTTTATCAAAAAACGATATGAGATTATTGAAACTAAACAGAAAACTAAATTTAAAGTATATTTTCGGTGAAATTTTACTGCTTTTTGTTTTGATTAGTATTTGTAGAATTTCTGTGCTGTGGGTGAATGAAGTATTAGGTATTTTATGCTTGTGTTTATATTAGAAAAAATTGAGTAACAAGTGTTTTATTTAGTCAGTATTTCAATTTTATTTTTGTGTCCAATTGCTATTTGTTTGGTTTGTTTATTGAATGCGATTTTTGGTAAATCATCAAGGTGATGAATTATAGAAGAAGCTTGTTTTCCTGAAAAGACTTCTTCATGCTTGTCAATTATTTCACCACTTGTTAAGTCGATTATTTTAGGGTATTCATATAAATCCCAGCATGTTTTATCATCAATGGCAAATACATTTCCAAAAGGCCCCTTGATCTTTACTGATTTACTAATCGTATCTGTGGTAATATCCCAAATTGCGATGTGACCGGGGGGAATAGGTTCTTCGTTTTCATCATCTAAGGGTTCTTCATTTGAAGCACAAACCAAAATTCTATTATTATCAACAAAACTTGCAGAACAAATTTCAGATGTTACACCTGGTACTGTCCTACTTTCGTCCAAGAGCTTGGGATTTGAAAAACATTTTTCAACATCAAACAATTCTATACCATCAAATGGATGCCAATACCAACCTTTACTAAGTATATATTTATTATCAGGGCTTATTTCTAATCTTGAATGAAACACATCAAGAGGCTCTCTCTCGGGAGTGTTAGTAATGATTTCTCCTGTCTCCACATCTTCAATATCTAATTGATTATATTGAATTGGGCAATGAACAAGAAAAGTTCGGTTTTTGTAAGTTAAAAAGGCTGCAGGAAATTCATATACCGAAGATTGATAGTAACTTCTATTTATTTCTCGTAAGAGTTCTCCGTTTTTCAATAGAAGCCCTTTTGTACCTAACTTTTGATATATTAAAACATATTTTCCATTCTGTGAAGTTATCGAGCTATCACATTCAAAACCAAAATGATATTTCTGTAATTGAATAGTTTCACCGTTTTCTAAATATTGAGTTCCAGCTGAATTCCAATCCACAACCTTATTATCAAACCAGTCTATCGTTTTTAAATAATTTGTAGTAATTGTTTGTATTTGCATTCTGGTTTTATTTGATATTTTGATTAGTACTTATAGAATCTTCTCGTTGTGGATGAATGATTTTTTATGCATGTAGTTTTTAAATGTTGTATAACGCCTCAACGAACAAAACGTTTTGATTTAGTAAAGATATTGATTTGTGGTGTCTTTCACTTTTTGAAATGATCTATGGGACTGTATTCGCTGTTATTTTTCGTTTATAAATGTTGGCAGGAAGATGTTTTGCATTATAGCAAAAGGTAATTTGTCTTCTTGCGAGTTGTATGCGCCTCCTGTAAATACAGCAACCATATCCAATTTAGGAAAAATCATGATATATTGCCCTCCGTTTCCAGTTGCTGTTTTAGAAATTATCACTTTTTCGTTTATTTTAAACGGAATGTTCCACCACAAATATCCGTAATCAATTCCTGTAATTTTTGTTTTTGGTGTGGTTGATTCCTCAATCCAATTTTTAGAAACAATTTGTTTATCATTCCACTTTCCGTTATTGAGTATCAATTGCCCAATTTTGGCCATGTCACGTGTGGTCATATACAGCCTTTTTCCCGAAGGGATCACCTTTTTATTTGATGTATGCTCCCAACCTATATTAGTAATACCTAATGGATTGAATAGGTATTGCTCAGAAAATTTATCAATTGTCATTTTCGAAGCTTGACTTATTATTTCGGCTAGTAATACTACGCCCATCGAGCAATAATTTGAGACAGTTCCTGGTTCATTAACCATTGGTAAATTAAGTGTATATTGAAGCCAATCCCTTTTTTTATAAACTTTATCCTCTTGCCCTTTTGATTTTTTATCCCAATCATTGCAATCAAATCCGGGTGACATTGTTAATAGATGCCTGATTGTTATTTTATCTTTTCTCTTGTCTAGATTTTTGGTTGGCACGGGGTTTTTGAGATACTTTGATATGGGATCGTCGATGCTATCAATAAATCCTTGATCAATCGCAATTCCCAATAAAATTGATCTTATGCTTTTTGTTGCAGAACGAAGGTCGTGTTGCTTATTTGAAGAATGGTCGTTAAAATATTCTTCGATAATGATTTGATCATTTTTCACTAATAAAACACTGTGTAACTTATTTTTACCATTATGTATTTGTTCGAATAACTGATAGATTTTTGTGGTGTCGACATTCTGTAAACCTAGATGAGCTGTTTTCCACCCGTCATTGAGGTCTTTTGGCTTAGAATATTTATATGGGTTTTGTCCGTAGCAAAATGTATTTATCAAGAGAACAAAAAGCGTTAGGGTTGCTATATTTTTCATATTAAAAAATAACCACAATATATGTACCAGTATATATGCTTGCTTGTATTTATTTTAAAAACTTAATCCATACATGTATGCATTTCAAAAATTTCTTCTAAAAAGTGTGATATTTTGATATGTAGCACTACTAATAAGGTATATCCAAAATTATATATACATGAAACAACCCAATCATAGATTCGTTTTTTTTCTACGTAAATTCTTTCAATTTCATAAACGCGAAGTCAAACAGTTTAATGCTATTTTAGGAATCAAACCTAGTAACTCGTCACATAAATGTTAGCGCTTTGTCAAATCATTAAATGTTATTACTTGAAAATCAGGTGCTGATTCAAATAATTCATCCAGAATCCACTTATGAGCCCCTCCATAGATGATGAGTAAATTTTCATCTTTTGATACTAAGTTTTTTGAATTAGCGAATAATCGTACGTTTCTTCTGTACCATCTGCCAACAGCGTCTGCTCCTAAGTAATTACCTCCATGATCAACATTTACAAGTCCAGTTGTCCAAAGTTGTTTAGACCTTTTTGAATGCTGTTTCGAGTTGATCAATTTTATATAATCGTATACATTGAGATGCCTCTGTATGGTGTCCATAAATGTATTGTATCTTTTATTTTCTTTATCATAGGTTTTCCATAATTCTAGGTGTCCAAGGCTATCTGCATATACTCCCCAGTCATCAATAGCGTTTATATATTCAGGGAATGGAGGGTTGTTATCTATACAATACACGCTACTATGACCAAGGGCATTGGCTAATTTAAAACCTAGTTGGAACGTTTCATGTTTTCCTAGTTTATAATTTCCTTTTTGATATTCGGTATACAGTGAATCCATCCATTCTTGATTAGATGTACGCCATTCTACAGCTATTTTTCCGGGGTTAAATTGCTCTAATAAATTGATCAGGCTATCTAACTCCTTTTGATTACTATCTGTTGAGATATCAATATGCTCATTGGCAACCACATCGCTACCATCTCTTGATCTGTCAAAATGAAACACTCCTAAGGTTAAAACCTGATGTTTTGGAATACTATCAATTGACGGATATACAGCGAGCGCTTTCTGAAGATCGGTCATATGATGTTGCTTGGTTTTATCTTTATTTTTTGAACTACATGAAATTATAAGAAGAATTAATAATACTTTGAATAAATATTTCATTGATTTTTTTAAATTCATTGTTTTTATCAGGCTAAATGGCTCTATTAATATAGACGCAAATTTTGTTGAGATAGTTGCCTGAATCTATTTTCTTGGATAGATATATAGTACTATAACATCTCGATGATGATTAGTACGGGGATTCAGAGAATTGAACTTTTGGACTTGAACTTAGCTAATTTTATTTAACTAAGTGTTTTATACAACGGTATTGGGTGTCGTTATTTTATTTTCAATACTTTCAATAACTCTTTGTGGTATAGTTCTGATAAGGAGACTTTTAATTTTTCGTAGTAAAACTCTTTTTCTTTGAAATTTACTGATTTATCAAGCTGAAATATATAATTATCTCTATCATTTAATATTGAAGTATTATTTTCTGTTATCTCAACATATTCAAAATAAATAAGAATCTTTAATTTTTCGGCTTCCTCTATGCTAATTGGATTGTTCTCATATCGAAAGAAGTATTTATCCCCTCCTCCAGGTTTTCCAAACCAAGGCATTGCTTTACCGCCAGCAATGGTAATATATTCAGGAATTTCGTTTATTAAGAAAATTTTCTTTTCAAATTCTAAAAATTCATCTGGTAAAGACTTTTTCTCAAATATTTCATCGTTATTCCAAAAGTATATTCCTTGATTTTGCCAGGCTGGGTCTTGAGTGTTTTTTACAGCTTCTTTATTGTAGTAATGCATATAAGCATCTCCATTATTAAAGGTCAATATTGATTCGTTAATGTGCCAATCAATTTTAGGACTGTTTAGTTTATCCTCTTTTGTGCTTTCAATTTTTTTCCCAAAGAATTTTTTAAACATTTTTTATTTTAATTATAGATGTTGTTAGCATACGTTTATTGTTAACGATTCAAAATATCTTTTCGAAGCGATCGTATTTGGATTTCATCATCGGCAAGCTCCTGGAATTGAGCTTTGTTCATAATTTTTAAATCTATATTCGTTAGGTCTTTTGAACCATAATTGCTTTCGGTTACGAACTTTCCGTTATCTAGTTCAAGTATTGCGCACGAATTCATTAAATACTTATTATCCAAAAACTTAAAATGTATGTCTATTATCTGTTTATTTCTGAACATTAATCTCGATGTTAATCCGCATCTTTGAGCTTTCTCAAATGGTGTGCTTCTATGGTTTGAATAATGTTCAATTAAATCATAATTGTCATCCAAATGTTTAGGTAACAATACAATTTGGCCATTTGACAATCTAATTTGGGATTGAAATTCTTGAATACCCTGTTCATTTTCGAATTTATAGCTAAATCGAATTTTTGAGATTTTTTTGTCAATTAAATCAGATAGTTTCATGGCTTAGAATGGTATTTGTAAACGGGTTTGTATAAAAATATAACATTTAGAAAGCTGCATTTTTGAATAAACACAGAGTTGTCTTTTTATTCTCTTTTGTTAATCAATTTTAGTACTTCATCTGCCACAAACTCTCCGCTATTTGAAAAAGATGCGGTTATTAGCCTGTTTTTAGAATCTACTACTTCGTAATTTATTTTCTTTTCATGATTATATACTTTCAAATTAGCGCCTCTTTTTTGTAATTCTGTTTCCATATCATAAGGTAACAATTTCCCAAAGTCGGATTGTTTCATTATGTTTTTTTCATTCCAAGTAGGGAAACTTGTCATTGTTTTATCCTTTACCAGGTATTCTTCTGATTTCAATTTTACATTTATTAGAGTTGCAGTTCCGTGACCAATTGTTCCGATAATACCTCCAGAATCATATATTTCTGATATAACCTGAAGAATATCTTTATTCGTATGTGTATCCCAAAATTGTCCATATCCACCAGGAATGACTACAGCCAAATATTCTTCTGGATTGATTTCTGATGGTTTTAAACTATTCTCCGTTTTGTTTTTAAATACTTCATTTTGGATAATAGATTTTACTACAATCGTAGTATCTCCACTATGATAGATTGGGATTTCTCCACCTTTTGGAGATACAATATCCATTTCAAAACCCTTTTTAAAAAATTGATTAAACGGAACAGCTAATTCAATTAGATAAGTTCCGTTTGGCTCACTTTTCATTTCATTAATATTGGAAGTTACAAAAAGGATTTTGGTTTTTTTACTTTTCTTATTACAGGAAATAACTAAAAATACTATTACTAATAATGCAAAAAGTTTATTCATGTTTCTATTTAATGTGATTAATAAGTTTTTTACGTCTTTCTTTCTTATTAGATGCTTTTATAATTAAATCCGGGACTGTTTTTGTTTCATCATTTGCACTACCATCGGGGTTTAATCCCATTTCTCCAGTAAATCTAATAACGATGCCACTATTTGGAAGTGTTAATAATAAAGGATCTGTACCTACACCATCACCACTTGTTTTTTCTCCTACAACCGTTGCAAAATTTGTTGCTTTACAAAAATAAGCTAATGCTTCCGAACTAGAAAATACTTCATGGTCTACTAAAAGATAAACATTTCCCGTATATTTTTTCTTGTTTGAAGGGGGTATTACCATGTCATCTTTTCTAAATAAATAACTGCCATCTTTTAATTCTTTAGGCATATTGGGTAACCCTATTTCTTGATAAGCAATAGTATTTTTAAAATAGAATGGTTTAAATTTTTTGAGCATATCAGAATTTTTAAACCCATAAAATACAGGCGCACTAATGGTATCGTTAATTAGATGAGGAATCATATTTTGCATCCAGTATTCGTCGCTACCACCATCATTTCCTTGTATATCTATGATTAAGTTTTTATAGTTGTGGGCTTTGTCAAAAAGATATTTTAGTGTATCAGCGTCTTTCTCTACATATTCATATCCAAATGATTTTATATGAATGATTGCCGTTGATAATGAGTCGATAAAATTGACTTCAACATTTTCAGAAATTTCTGTTTTGGTTTCATTGATGTTTGTCTCTTTATTTTTACGCTCTGGGAAAAAAAGTTCGAGATTAATTTCTTTCCAATATTTAGAACGAATAGAATCTGTTTTTTCCAATTCCCTTACATAATTTTTAAAAATAGAGTCATGTGCTACTGCTTGTTTAGCGCCTTTATAAAAGTAATTGTAAATTAAAGTTGGGTAGGCGTCTGTATGACCATTATTTAAATCATTCATAATTCCGCTAAAAACCTTAAAAAACTCTTTGTCGTTCTTAGTTTTCTTTATCTTTTTAAGATAATCCCTTTTATTTGAAAGCCAATCGGTATTGTGTGCTCTTTTATTTATCCCGAAATATGGATATGACTGTTCCAGTTCCTGATACAAATAATTAAAATCAGCTACTTTTTCAGCTTTTGATAGTTGTTTAAATTGTGTCTGTCCTAATACTATAAAGCTAACTAACAAATTCAAAATGAGGACTAGATAATTTCTTTTACGTAACATATCTTTAATTTTTGATTGATAAACATATTATCATACCTCAAAATTAGATGCAAAAAAAGATAGATTAAAATATTTGTGATAGGCTTGAACCAATAAATGATATCATTTGCTAAAAGTGGGATGAACCACGTTGGTCACAAAAAATAGAGTGTGATTAAGGGAATCCTTATCTTTACATTTGGATGAAAATAGTAGAAAAAATACTAAAAAAACGTTGGTATTATCATAGTTTAATTTGGTTGTTATCTGTATTGATAATTTTTGTTTTTCTGGCTTCAGAAAGTACAGATATAATGGACAAGATCATTGATACTGTTACAATTATTGTTCCTTCCATGATTCTTACTTATCTACTATTCTATTTTAAAGACTATTTTTTTTCTAAAAAACAATATGTCAGTTTTGGTATTGTAGCTATTATGATTACTGTAGCTATGGGGTATTTTGCTGCTTATTTTAGTGCTTATTTGTACGATGAAGTTAAGTTAGACACGAGACAATGGGTGCAGAATATGTTTATAATGGCCTTTATAGTAGTGGTGTCTCGAATAGCAAAGAAAGGTATTATTAGCCAATTAGAACTCCAAAAACTTCAAGTAGAAAAGTTGAAAATGGAAATTCATTTATTGAAAGCTCAACTCAACCCACATTTTCTTTTTAATACTATCAATAATATATGCGGTGTTAACCAGGTGAATTCAGAGAAAAGTACTGAAATGCTTATCAACTTAGCTGAATTACTTAGATATCATTTAGAATTCTCAGCTGTTCATAAAATTCCGGTTCGTAAAGAAATTCAGTTGATAGAAGCTTTTATAGAATTAGAAAAGATGAGATTACGGAATAATTGTTCTGTAAAATTTGAGCGATCTAAAACCGATATTGAAACTTCTATAGCGCCATTGCTTCTTTTACCTTTTGTCGAAAATGCATTTAAACATGGGACGCATACTTCACTTCCTAGTTTTATACATATTAAATTGTCTTATAACCAATCTGGACTAGAATTAATTATAGAAAACAGTTTGTTTAAAAATCAAAAAGTTTCCAAAAATAACATTGGACAAAAAAATACCATAAAGCGTTTGCAACTTATTTATCCAGATAGACATCAACTAGTGATTGAAGAAAAGGACGAAACATACCTTGTTCATCTAAATATTAACTTATGAATACTACCTATAACATACTGATTGTTGACGATGAACCTTATGCACATAATTTATTGGAAAGCTATTGTGACAAACTAGATTATGTGAAAATAATTGGAAACTGCTACAATGGTATAGAAGCACTTAATGAAATCAATAAGCAACCGGTAGATATTATTCTTTTGGATATACAAATGCCAGAAATCTCTGGAATTGAATTGTTAGATACTATTCAAAAAGAAGATATAAAAGTGATTATGGTTACTGCGTATTCTGATTCTGCTATCGAAACTTACAACTACGACTTAGTGGTAGATTATTTATTGAAACCTATAAAATTTGTACGCTTTGTCAAAGCTTTAGAGCGGGTGAAAAAAGTTATTATGCTTGAGAAAAATGAAACCTCTCAAAGTTTTGAAACTAATATTTCTAGTACTAATGCTACCTGTTTTTGTATAAAAGAAGGAAAAACTATTCATAAGATAACGTATGAATCTTTACTATATATACAATCTTATGGGAACTATTTAAAACTATTCCTTATCGATGGAGAAATGAAAATTATTAGAAATACGATCTCTAAAATTGATAAAGAATTATCCGTGTTTGAATTTTGTCGAATCCATAAAAGCTACTTGGTAAACCTAAAACACGTTAGCAAAATTGATGGAAATAGGATACAAATAAATGATATTACCTTACCACTAGGCAGTAGTTATTCTCATTATTTTAAAGAAAAATTTATTCGGGAATAATCCTAATGATATTCTAAGTTTGATTAATTGTTGGTTTTCTTTTTCAGTCTTCTAATTTCCTGTATTAATTTTGGAATGTCTTGTTTTGCATTTGCTATAAAATCTTGATTATTATCAAAAAGTGGATTAGAAATATAAATATCTTCTCCATCTGTCATGATAAAGCTATCTCCACTTGTATGATCTCTTCCTTCAATCATTGATTTCCAAGGTCCTTTTGTAGCTCTATTACATCGGTTTTCTATTTTTTTTAATTCTTTTTCAGTCATTTTTTAAGAAGTTCTATTGATTGTAAAGCGATACAAATACAGAGCTTTATGAAGCATCTCCTGTCATTTGTTTTTCATGTTTGTTGGGAGTTTTTATATTTATTTTTTTGAAAACCTCCTCTGTTTAATTTTTATTCAATTGCCATTTGCAACGCTCACTTAATGGGGTTGGTTGAATAACACTTTCTTTAATGCTGAAAAAAGACAAATATCCTGTAGTAATAAATTGGCTTTTATATCACTGTATAATTGCATTATCTACAACGCCGCATCATGGCCTGTATCAAACAAACATACTTTCATGATTACCATTCTCGCCAATCCTCTGTTATATCTTCATTTCTATCATTGTAACCTTTTAAATGTCCGGCTATAATAATAATCTCAGCGATAAATTCTCTTTGGTCAGTTTCAATTAATTCGTATTCGCACTTTTTATTTAAATCATTTAGTTCAAGAACAACTTTTTTCACAATTTTCATTCCGTTTTCTTTGGAGTCAGAATTCGATATTTCAACAAGAAAATTATCAATTAGCGTCATACATTTTTCTACATCAGATTTTGTGTATTCCGTTTCTCCATATTGAATATATTCAATCATTCCCATTTTTAGGATTTCTGAGTTTTTTTTGATTTCTGCGTTCTCTTTTATATTCATTTTAGATTTGTTAGTCTGCTTATTATTTCCATTTTGTCCGTAAGCAAATACAGTACATAAAATTAGACTTATGGTTAAAAGTTTAATTCTCATTAGTTTTTCTTTTATATGGGTAACTAAAATAGTAAATATTTTATGCCTCGAATCTTTCTGTTACGATTACGCTATCAGGAAGAGACATGAATATGACCACTAGCGAGTAAACCATATGATGAGGGGAGAAGTTTTTTGTAAAAGAGGAGGAATGAAGTGTAAGGTTTTTAGTACTCTTACCAGAATTATTAGGTTTTGTTATGTGTACTTATTTTGTTGATTAACCCTTTAAAGATAAACCCATGAAACGGGTATACAGCATACCAGTATAGTCTGCCTGCCAAACCTAAGGGTCTAAATGTAGCAGTTTGGATTACATCCTTATCCACTATTTTAAATTCAAGCCATGCTTCTCCTGGTAGTTTCATTTCAGCAAGAAGCAATAACCGTCCTTCTTGTTTATTTGCATAAAGCACCCGCCAGAAATCCAGTGAGTCTCCAGCAGATATAGTGGATTGGTTTGTGCGGCCTCTTCTCAATCCAACTCCACCAAATAATTTATCAAAAAAGCCACGTATTCTCCATAACCAATTTCCATAATACCATCCGTTCTCACCCCCAATACTCCAGATTTTCTCTATTGATGATGTGTGGTTTTCAGTTTGCCGAATACGTACATCTTTAAAACATCCAAATTCTGGAACAGCTATAAATTCTGATATATTACTAGTAATCTCACTACTAGAATAAGAATCTTTCCAGCTAGAAGCAATCTCATTATTTTTAATATTATTAAATGCTCTTAATAAAGCTTCCTTGTAGGATATGGGTTGGATCTTTAGTAGGGTATTGATTTCATGATTTCTACATACAACTTCAACCTTCATACTATCGACCAGGGATCTAGCCAGCTTGTAAGAAGTAGAGGTTACAAAATATAGCCAATAAGAAGAGAGTCTGGGGGTCATTACAGGTACAGTCCAGATTCTCCTTTTTAAATTTCTAACTTTAGCAAAGTCAAGCAGCATTTCTTTATACGATAGAATATCATCACAGCCAATATCAAAATTCCTGTTGTACGTTTCCTCTTTAAGGATACATTCTGTTAAAAAACGTTGCACATCTGCTATTCCTATCGGCTGACATTTGGTAAGAAGCCATTTTGGCGTAATCATAATAGGAAGTTTTTCTACCAAGTCGCGCATGATCTCGAAGGATGCGCTGCCCGATCCAACAATGATTCCTGCTCTAAAACAAGTTAGGTTGTAGTTCCCTTTCCCTAGCTCATCTTCAACCGTTTTTCTTGATAGCAGATGTTTAGATAGGTTAGATTCATTAACTATACCACTTAAATATATTACTTGTTTTACAGTTGTATTAGATAATGTATTCCGAAAATTGATAGCAGATTTTTGCTCTAATGATTTATAATCGTCAGATGTCGACATAGAATGCACTAAATAGTACGCTACATCAATATCGTTTGGGATTTTTGAAAGAGAGGAAGCCTTCAATAAATCAATTTCTATTACTGAAATACTTGCGCTCAAAGATTGAGGAGGATGAAATCTAGAGGTATCCCTAACGCAACATACCACATGATGCCCTTTATTTACTAATAAAGGGAGAATTCGTTTTCCGATGTAGCCTGTGGCACCTGTTAAGAGTATTTTCATTCATGTAAATCATAACCCGTATACAGGACATATATCCTGTATACTTGTTTATACTTATGTATATGTATTTGCACATTTCTTTGTATCACGATACTCATGTATACTAACGCTTTTATTTTTAATAATGACTAGAGAATCTTATCTAAAATACAATAATATATGTGATATAGGTTAGAAAAAGTAGCTGAATAAAATTAATAAGTAATGCCATTTTAACGCCCTTATGTTTTCTTTTTAGTCCTTTTTCTAAATCAGAAACTTGATTATCGATATCTTTTTGCTCATCTTCTTTGTTATTACTATTCGCAATACCGTTAAAAAACCAAAAGAACTTTTTATAAGGACTTGAATGTGGGGTTATTGTATACACGGTGATAAGGATAGAAAAAATTGAAAAAAGGATTATTAAACTGGTGATCAATTTAAACAAGGAAAGATGTAAGGGGGAGACGAATGCTGTTAAATCACTTGTAATTATTGTGACACTAATGATGATTAATACATTAAGTGCTAAGATAAACACTCCTTTAGTATTGATTTCGGCATTATGCCCGTCAAATCGTTCTATTGTTTTTGTGTTTTTTATGTAGTCCATTTTAAATGTATTATCAGTTATTACGTGAATAACCATATTTCTAAATACGACCAGATAACATTACCAGGGTAATGTCTATCTCTTTACATAAAAGTACGACGACCTTTTTTAATAAAGTTACGGGAAACCTCATGGTATGGGAATGATTGATTCTCGATACAATTTTTCTCCATTACATTACGAAAAATCACTCGAACCGATGGGTTAACACGCTACGTCACAACTTGTCCCGAATTTTCCTCGGGATCGAGTGATTCGATACTTCGACATACTCAGTACAGGCTGGAGAATTGTATCGAGATGCTTTTGAAAACGATAGTAATTATTGATTCTCGATCTGACAAAACATGAACAATAAACCCTTGCATGAATCATCATGCAAGGGTTTAGTATGATAGGTTTATTGTGTTTTTTATGCTTCTTCCGGAGAAATAAATTTGTACACCAATCCGGCTAAAATCGCTCCTATGATTGGAGCTACCCAAAATAACCATAATTGCTCTATTGCCCAACCTCCTGCAAATAATGCCTGACTCGTACTTCTGGCAGGGTTTACCGAGGTGTTGGTTACCGGTATACTTATAAGGTGAATCAGAGTTAACCCTAGTCCTATGGCAAGGCCTGCAAAACCTTTAGGAGCTTTAGAATGAGTAGCTCCCAAAATAATGATCAAAAACATAAATGTCATTACTATTTCGGTTACTAAAGCCGCAAGCATAGAATAGCCTCCTGGGGAATGTTCTTCATACCCATTGGCAGCAAACCCACCAATTTCGAACCCTGATTTTCCTGTGGCAATAAGGTATAAAATCCCTGCACCGGCAATACCACCCAATACCTGGGCAACAATGTAAGGTAGCAGTTCTTTTTTATCAAAACGACCACCTATCCATAATCCGATAGATACTGCGGGATTAAGATGGCAACCCGAAATATGCCCAATGGCGTAGGCCATCGTTACAACGGTTAAACCAAATGCAAGAGCAACTCCTGCAAATCCAATCCCTAACTCTGGGTATGCCGCTGCTAATACAGCACTTCCACACCCACCTAATACTAACCATAAGGTCCCAATAAATTCTGAAATTAATTTTTTCATGTTGTTTATTCTATTGTTGATGTTACTAATGAGGGTATGAATTACTAAGGTACTTATATTTCTTTTAGAGGTTCTATTCTCGTATGATCTTTTCTCCAACTTCGGATTAAGTGCAGAATAATAGGATAACTATAATATAATCACACGATCAGACAAGTACTTATTACAAGAAACCCCCTGCTTGATGATTCAAACAGGGGGTGTTATACTATAGATGTATTATCTTATTTCTTAGGGTCAAGGATGGCGGTGATACGTTCTGCGATATCCTGCAGGTGATATTGTGTCATTCTATCTGATGTTCTTCCAGTGGCGTTTCTTACTGCGCGGCGTAGCGTGTTTAGCTCTGCACGCACTACCGCTCTAATATCACTTTGTGAAGCATTTACATTAGTTCGTATTACAAAGCGTCTCATATTCTCCGGAATCTTAGGCTGCTCTTTGGTCATCAAAAATTCTAGTCGATCGATATAGGCTCTCTGTAAATTACGACGATATACATCGATGGTACGACCACTTCGTAATTCGCTCCATAGTCCCGATCGTAGTTCGGTCATCATATCGAGTAGGGTATAGGCTTCTTTATTGTTTAAAGCTTCATTCTCGATTAATCGCGCCATACGACCATGATCTAACAGGTTGTTTAAGGTTCTCACCTGGAAATCACGAATACGTTCTACATTTCCTGCAGATTCTATTTTATCAAAAATAGTATTGTCGAGTAACCAATCCGGAGTGCTAAACAATTGCTCGTGTAAAAATTTCATGGCACGTTTCTGATTTGCTTTGGTCACATGAGAGTATACAGCCCCTTTTTGATCATAGGTTTTGTAATATTCATATACTCCACCAATATTAGAAGATACATGGCCCATATATCGATTAAACTGCCCCAATACCTGTCTGTACATCGTGCCCAGATCATCATAGTTTTTACCGTCTTCGGCAGTCCATGTGATGAGGTTGGGTACAATTCTTTTTAGGTTTTTGATTCCGTAGGTACTGGCTAGTACGGCATCATCCCCAAGATCTTCGGTTTGTGAGCTTGGATCAATAACTCCTAACTGTTGTTTCCCGAATCGATACATAGGATCATTTTGATGCTCCAGTATCCAGTTGTCCAGTGTCTTTTTCTCTTCTTTGGCAGTTGGTGTAAGTATCGGTCGATATCCCCATCGTATCGCATGCTTATCATAGATACCGATATTAGGCATTAAGGCAACATCACCATCTCCTGGTTGGGCAACATAGTTAAACCTTGCATAGTCCATTATCGATGGTGCCGTACCATATTTCTTAGTAAACTCAGGGTCTCTTAGAGATTCTACAGGATAGGCAACACTACTTCCCATATTGTGTGGTAGCCCCAGGGTGTGACCTACCTCGTGAGCAGATACAAATCGAATCAATCTTCCCATTACTTCATCCTTAAAAGCAACACTCTGCGCCTGTGGATTAATTGCTGCGGTTTGTACAAAAAACCAATTGCGTAATAAGGTCATTACATTATGATACCAGTTGATATCACTCTCCAGGATCTCTCCCGATCTGGGATCACTTACATGAGGTCCGTTGGCATTAGGGATTGGAGAGGCCAGGTAGCGCACTACAGAGTAGCGCACATCCTCTGGACTCCAATCAGGATCTTCTTCTACTGTTGGAGGATCTTTGGCGATAATAGCCTCTTTAAATCCTGCTTGTTCGAAGGCAACCTGCCAGTCTTCGATCCCTTGCTTAATATATGTTCTCCATTTTTTTGGAGTTGCACGGTCTATATAGTATACGATTTGCTTTTTGGGAACGACTAGTTCTCCTCGTTTAAACTTTGCAAGATCTTCATCTTTTACCTCTAATCTCCATCGATCCAGGTAACGTACCGTTTTACTTTCTTGCGCTTCTAACCCATAATCCGTTTGTCCACGGGCAAACCATCCTACTCGTTGGTCAAAATATCGACGTCTCATAGGTGTTTTAGGAAGCAGGATCATAGAATTGCTCATTTCTAATGAGATAGATCCTGTACTAGCATTAGAAGGTGGTTCGGCAGCACTATAGGTTTTTACATGACGAGTTTCGATATTTAACGGGTAACTTCTAATCGTATCGATATACGATCGGGCAACATCTAATTTTGAAATTTTATACTGCTTTCGTCTCCTTACAGGAAACCCTAAAGGTTTTACGTCTTTTTTAAACAGATCGGTAACCTCGATCACTGTTGCATTCTTTACCGCATTGGTAGAATCTTTATAAAATGCCTTAATCGGAAATGCATATAATACTGGTTCGAAATTAGAATTTTCTACGGCTTCATGAATCGGTAAAGAATCCGAAGCGAAGACCTGATGTGATACGACACGAAGTAATATCTGTTTGTTTTTTCGTTGCCAGCGTAATACCTGAGTGTTTTGTTTTCCGCCTCCAAAACCAATCCCCGTAGCGGTTTTGGCAATACGAGTAACCATAAGCATCTCTCGGTTAAACAATGAATCCGGAATCTCATAATAGTATTTACTACCTATATTATGAACGGTAAATAAACCTTTGTCGGTTTTAGCCTTTTTGGTAATAACCTTGTCATAAGGTTTAATGGTGTCTTTGTCCTTACCTGGTTTTTTGGCATCGGCCGTAGGGTTTTTTCCTTTTTTAGGTTGAAGAACAGAACAACCGCTAGTGGTGAGTACTACTAAGCATAGAAGCAATCTAAATGTATTTTTGAGCATGTAAAGAATTTTTAATCGGCGGAAGGTAACAAAATAAGAAACCCCAATATGTGAAAGTAAGGTTAAAGGTAGATTGGTAAAGGGCAGAACCTCTGTTAATTGTGAATTTATTATGAGTTTTGTTGTTGTTCATGTACCCTTTGAGAGCACAAGCTATTAGTTTAGCATTCTATATTTGTAAGAAGTTTAATCTTATTGAATTTCTGAAAAACCAGAGGAGAAAGGATTAACCTTCTGAAATAATTCTACTGTTTTTGTTCAAAACACTTCAATTATGAGATGTATTCTGCTTCATGAACATATGGTTTTTACTAAAAATGTGTTTGATAACCATATTTAAAAAGGTAAATAGCCGTACATTTTAAAAAAAAAATTATCTTTCACAGGTTTTTATTAAAACCGTTTCTATTATTTAAACATTTTCAAAATATATTTATGAAAAAATCTTTTATTACACTCGTACTTATGATGTCCTTTGCGGTATCATTTGCAAATAGCTCAAAAGAAATTAACAACAATAACCTTAAAATATCGGTACTTACAAATACTGTTTTTGCCAAAAACGGCATGAAATTTGCCTTAAATTGTCTAGCCGAAATTAAAATTACCACTAGAACAAATGGAAGAATAACTGGTGTACAGACATGGTATGTTAGATGTGAAAGAGTTGATACTTTTTTAGCAGAGAGAAGTCAACAATCACAACAAGCTGCATTACCAGCAGAAATAACTGGGGATAGAGCTGGCGCTTCAATCGGAACACATGCTCCAGCTTTTTTAAACTAAAATAATTTTTATAGAAACGGTTTTAATTACTTGTAAAAGAATAGAAAAATGAAAATATATATATTTATTGCGTATATCTTTTTTAATATATCATTAATATCTGGGCAAACTACACAAGGTGAAATAGGGTATATAATGAGGCAACATCTTGAACTTTCCTCAGATATAATAGAAAGAGAGACTATGCTTCTTTTTACAGATATAAAGTCATTGTATACTTATAAAGATGAACCTAAACAGAATGCTGTAAAGAAAAGTGAAGATGGAATGAGTTATGAACTTGTCGAATATGATATTGATACCACCAAAAAAGTATTTTATAAAAATCTAAAAAACGATCTACTAGTATTTAGAAATACTGTATATAAAACTCCATATATTATTGAGGAACCAATCCCTAAAATTGATTGGAAATTAACTAGCGAAAAAAAAGAAATTTTAAACTATCCCTGCCAAAAAGCAATCGGGGAATTTAGAGGAAGAACATACCATGCGTGGTTTACAGATAAAATACCAGTAAGTACTGGTCCTTATAAATTCAATGGATTACCTGGTTTAATACTGGAAATACAAGACACAGAAAAAGAGATTAGTTTTACTGCATTCTCTGTTAAAAACAGAACTATAAGTACGGAATTATTACCTCCTAATAATGGCGAAAAAGTATCATCTTTAACTTATTTTAAGAAGCTTAGAGATATAGGAAAAGAAATAGAAGCTGAAGCAAAAAAAGAACAACTTAAGATAATGGCAAAATTTGAACGAGGAGATGTTATTCCGGGATCATTTGTTTCTGTTAATACTGAGGATTGGGATTATATTGAGCGTACTCATGAATTAGACAATAAATAATATTGTACTTTTCTAACAAAACTAAAAACCTATTTAATTACCTAATACTTACCATAGTTTTAGGTAATTTTTCGTATGGCCAGTATCAAATAAGCGGTACTGTCACCGATTCTTTACAAACTCCTTTGAATAAGGTAAATGTTTATTTGAAAACCAAAAAAGATAGCGTAATTACTGGATTTGCATTTACCGACAATAAGGGTAATTACACCATAAAAACAGAAGTTCCAGATATATATATACTAACATTTAATGCGCTTTCTTATCAAGCTAAAAGTTTTACTGTCAATTTTAAAACGAACCAACGCATTCTCAAAAAAAGTGTTAATCTAAAAAAGGAAACACTTACACTAGACGAAGTTGTTCTAAAGTATGAGAAAAAAATTTCTGTAAAAAAAGACACTATAATATTGAAGGCAAGTGCCTTTGCAGATGGAAGAGAAGAAGTTGTGGAAGATTTATTACAAAAATTACCTGGAATTGAAGTCAATAGCAACGGAACTATTTCAGTTGAAGGTCAAAATATAGAAAAAGTAATGATTGAAGGAGATGATTTATTTGAAAAAGGATACCAACTACTAACCAAAAATTTAAATGCCGAAATCATTGATAAAATCGAAATTTTAAAAAAATATTCTAATAACTCATTACTTAAAGGGGTTGAAGACAGTGATAAGGTAGCCCTAAATCTAACTTTAAAGGAAGGAAGAAAATCGCAACTTTTTGGAAATGCATCTACCGGCTATGGCACGGATAATAATTATGAGGTAAAAGTAAACCTAATTTCATTTCTCAAAAAAATGAAATTTTACTCCTTTGGTAACTTTAACAATTTAGGTAATGATCCCACTGGAGATATTGGCATGCTGATAAATCCTAATGCATATGGTACAAATTATTTTGTAGGAGATGATGAAAATGTTTCTGGGTTTACAAACATTAATACTTCAATCCCTAATCTTGGATCTAGTAACACTAATTTTAACAATGCCGAATTTGTATCTCTAAATTCAATTTATAATCCCTTAAAAAAGCTAAAAATTAAAACCATTGGTTTTCTAACCTTTGATGAAAAAGATTTCTTTAGAAACAGTTTTACAAAATTTACGTTGCCAGACGAAACTAAATTTACAAATACTGAAGAATATACATTAAGAAAAAAATATGATGTAGGGTATTTAAAACTTGATGCAAAATACGAGATCAATAAAATGTCCAATATAAACTATATTGGAAAATATAACTATACCAATACAGATACTTTTTCCAGCTTACTATTTAATAAAGAAAATATAGATGAAATAGCTAATACTAATGGAGAATACCACGATCACAAATTAGACTACACTATAAAAACGAATAAAAACAAAGCCTTAATAGTACAATCTCGTTATTTAAATCACAATCTACCTGAAAACTATAATGTAAACACTTTTTTGTACCAGAGTTTATTTCCTGATCAAGAAAATATAGCAGGTGTAAGACAGCTTAACACAAATGAGCTAAACTTTTTTGGAGTTACAGCAAATTATATTGTAAATACAAAAAGAAAGAACTTTAATATAAAGATTGGATATACCCAAAAAAAGAGCAGCCTTATATCTAACCTTTTCTTAACCCGTAATCAAGAAAATACAATAAGTAATATTGATGGATATCGAAATGATGTTACTTTTTATAATAAAGATTTTTTTACAGAAGCTAGTTATAAAATAAAATTCAAAAATCTATCATTAACGGGTAATATTACAACTCATCAATTATTTACAACATTCCAAAACCATATCCTGCAATCAGAAAAGAAAAAGAATCCTTTTTATATTGCTCCCAACATACAATTGCAATATGGTTTAGATAAAAAAAATAAGATCATATCAATTTATTCTTACAATACCGATATTTCAAATTTCAATACATTAATAGATAATAGTATTTTATCGAACTATCGTAATTTTTACTCAGGAGGAATCAAAGAATTTACCACTCTCAATTCAGATTTCTTTCTGTTTAATTATATATATGGTAATTGGTCTGATGAATTTTTGATAAATGCATCATTTGTACACAATGAGAGTAAAGATTTTTTTAGCTCTGATACAACTATTAATCAAGATTTCAATCAATCTAATCAGATTATATTACCCAATAAATCATTTACAAATATTTCCTTAACTTTAGACAAATATCTCAAAAAACTATCTTCTAACTTAAAATTAAAAGGAGGATATATTATTACAAATTTTAAAAATATTATAAACAACTCAGAAGTTAGAAGTATCGAAAATATGTCTATTAATTATGGAATAGAATATAGATCCGCGTTTATCAATAAATTCAATTTTCATATAGGCACAAGTTGGAAAACTTCTATTGTAAAAGCAAACTTCAAAAATGACAATACAAATAATACTACCTTTTTAGACATTACCTATAATGCCACAAGTAAGCTTAGTTTTCAACTTAAAAATGAACGATATCATTTTGGGAATTTAGAAGAAGATAATAATACTTTTTATTTTTCAGATTTTGATGTTAAATACACAGTAAAACCAAATGCACTTAGTTTTCAGCTTATTGGGCATAATTTATTTAACACTAATACCTTCGGGAACTTCTCTATTAGTGATACTGCGATTTCATCAACCACTTATAATTTAATCCCAAGGTATTTGTTTTTAAAAATGGATTTCAGATTTTAATCTGTATTTTATACCAAAAACTGGTGGATTTCAAATCCGCGTTGTCGGGGATATACTATTTATCCTTTCTAATATATTTTTCTACAACGTACCTTTTTATGTTAGCTTCTTTTACCTCTTCTAGTCCATACTGTATAAGAGTATCTCCTTTTATTTCTACTGTAAATGGAAATTTGTGGCCTCTTACTGCTTCTACCGCACAATATTGTAATGTTTCTGTATACGTATTTCCTTCTAGAGTATACGTTCCTCCTCCTCCATAAAAACCATCTGGGTTTGTATGATCTTGATTAAAAAATGCAAAATGATCCTTACCGATGATTTTTATAAAATCTGATGTAGTCATGTCTTTAATTTTCACAGAATCTCCTTCTTTGATCTCTCCATACACCATTTTCCATGCTCCTTCTATTTTTTTGACCTCTTTAGATTTTGATATTGTTGGGGCGGTTTCGCTTTTGTTGCAGGTAATAAAAATAAAAGAACAAGCTAATAGTATAATTTGGTTTCTCATAACATGTTGATTGATGTCGGTAAAGTTAATTTTATTTTCTCTTTTTTAATGTTTTATATCCTATTTCCATTTCCATTTTCCTTGTAATCCACTATACCGGTTAGTGTAAAATGGGTTTTAGTACATTTTTAGGACACGTTGTTGGCAATAGTTTTAAAAATATTGATTGTCTTACTTTTTGAAATTTCAATTTTCCTTGAGTCATTCATATATTTTCATAAATGAATTTAGTAGACAAATTTAGTTTTTATAATCTCTAATATCCTCTGTAGCAGCTGTAAGAGTTTTCATGAGAACAGAATCATATCTATAAAGTAGCTTTTTGAATTTCTTATCGTCTACTTTAATTTTTCCATTGTAAATAGCCTTTTTAAGAGGCCTTAAATCCAAGAGAGTCCAAAGATTTTCTTCCTGATGCTTAAATAATTTCTTATATTCTGGAACATATTTTAAGCGATCAATTTTTTCTCCACTACTTCTAATATAATATCTGCCAGCAAGGGCAAGATTAAAACTTTTGGAATTATTTAATATTGATAATTCATATAAAGTATTTCCAATATCATAAATAGCTAAAGGATTTTTTCCATAAACAGTATGCATACTTCCCATTTTTAAGATCATTTTTGGGTTAGGCTCCTTTGATAAAGCTTTTTTATAATAGTCAAAAAAGTAATGTTTCATCATAATCGCTCTGGAGTTATTACTTTCAAAGTATTGTTTTGTTGGGCCATTTCCGTATGCATATATTTTCCAACTTTTTTCTAACTCTGTCAATAGCGTAGTAACCTCGTTATCTACTCCTTTTGATTCAGAAATAAACTCAAGAATATGTTTATCTTTCAATAAAAGATTAAATTTAGATTTTGATTTCGTAGTAAGATGCTTTAATAAAGATGCGCGAGCTTCTTTATAGATCTTTTCATAGCCTTTTGAATTGTTTTTTGAATTGTTTTTTAATTTTTTTGTCTTAAAAATATCATCAAATAAAAAGGGAGCTGCATATACAAACTCTTGATCGATTCCCCAGATATTATACGCATTAGTTATAGCAATTTCTAGCATTCTAACTTCATCAACCCCATCAAAAAAGGGAATTGGATTTGTTAAATCATCTGGATTATACTTTTTATAAAAATTGGATAAAGAATCAATACCGTTTTTTTGCTTAATAATAGATAGCAATTTTTTTTTACTAAAAGGACCAATCTCAACAGCAAAGTTGTTGTATCCTTTAGGCTTTAGTAAGTTAAGAATAGCAGAAGTAAATTCGGGAGTTTCTTTATTTCCGTGTAACTCACCAATCATAAAAAATTGAGAATTTTCAGCTTCTCTTTGAAGAAAATCTTTTCCATTTCCAATAATTTCATTGTTTACAATTTTGAAAGTATATGTATTTAACTGAATAATCGAGTCAATAGAATAATCATTTTGTGCAGACGACTTTCTTGAAGCAAAACAAACAAGCAACACAATAACAAAAAATAAAAATTTTCTAATATTTTTCATGATATAATACTTTTTATCAAGATGGGATAATATGACAAATGTTACAGTTTACTTAAAAATTAAGATTTAGTTCATTGTCTTTTTCTACCCTAAAAAAAGAGATGATTAATCTTTAATTATTGCCTACAATGATATATGCATACCAGTACCCTGAGATGTCATACTGAGCTTGTCGAAGTGCTCTCGAAGGGTACACAACCCATGTCAACAAGGGGATACCCCCTTATCGACATGGGGGGTATCCCATCAAAAGGTGGTTCGAGCTGATACTTTAACGCTTCGAAGGGTGATGATGACCCTTCGAAGGGATACGATCAGGGTTCGAGCTGATATTATATGGCCCAGAGGGCTTGGCAGGAGGGATAAAAGCGATACGTTTTGGGGGTCGAGGCCATAAAGGGAGCCTTCGAAGGACCTCGGTAACGTTTCGAAGGATGTTCTTAAGGGGTAGAAGCATCCCGATAAGGGGTAACTACTATACAACAACAGCACCAGCCATTACGGCTGGTGCTGTTTTGATACCAGTTCTAACGCAAAATTACCCAATTAAAACCGTTCTTTTTGCCTTATACTTCATACTGAAAATAAAACGTAGCTATGGCTATGGTTGATTTTTAGTATTCGCCTAGAACAAAAACCTTCAATTTTCCTTTTGAGTATTTTTACATCAGAACTGGTATAATACAATATATAGCGATTTATAGTTCTGTATCGGGAGTATCTGTGGTGACTCCGCCACTTCTCTTAAAAAGAACTTTCATATCCTGGTAAACCGATTTGGCACCCGGTTCGTTCTCACCAGCCAGAAAACGCATCATGCGATAAAAGCTTAATGCATTAGAGTAGTTATCATAATCTAATAAGGTTTTGGTATCTACCAATTGCTGAGAGAGGTTTTCTAATAGTTGTACGTGGGTTTCTATCTGTTGGCGGGTACTATAATCCCGATCAAACTCTTCTTTGTCCAAAAAATTAGGAATCCAGCCAGGGTGTTGCTCCATATAATTTTTGGCTTTGTCTACAATAAGTTTGTTTTGATTAGCGATTCGACCGTACTGTGCCCGTTGCTCTGGGGTAAGATTTACTGTTTTACCCAAGAGTACTTCTTTTATGGTTGCTATCCCCTGGGTTAATTTGTTTAACTCGTCTTCTGTAAAGGTTACACTAATTAGATTTTCTAATGCCATTCTTACTATATTTTTTTAGTTAATAAATTTTTATAAGACAAGAATAGAGTACACCAGTTTCATTTTTCGGAACTGAGATTTTTTTAAGAAAGATTTGGCTAACTTTTTGATTTTTATTTACATATTCTTACGTCTCATCGAGTGATTTTATCAGTAGCGATAGCGGTTGATAAAATTGTATCGAGATGCAATAAAACCTATTACTACATTTAGTTCTCGATACAATTTTTCTCCATTACATTACGAAAAACCACTCGAACTGACGAGTTAACACGCTACGTCACAACTTGTCCCGAATTTTCCTCGGGATCGAGTGCGTGAGGAACGAGCGTGTATCGAGATGCATTTGAAAACGATAATATGATGGGCACTCAAAGGGTACAATCACACCAATTCTATAAGATATTTTATGCGTTGATAACACTCTTTTGCCAGGGGACGCAGGGATTCTCCCAGAGGGGTGATCTCATACTCGGTAGCCATACTCATAAAAGCAGCATAGGTCTCTGCGAGGTAGTCGTTTTTTTTATCACTGGGGATATGCATAAGCTGGTATATGATCTCCAGCATCTCTAGATGGTGTGTGTTTGATCCTTCTAACCCCAATTGTGCTAAGCCGTATACCAATTGGCAATGTTTAAGATCTTGTTGTATCAAATCGATGATAAGCTGCTCATTGTTTTGGTGCATGGTAGTATCTATTAAATCTTGGTTAAGTTGTCATATTATTATACGACAAACTTAATGAATTAATTTAAAGTGTCAAACTTTAATATGACAAGAATGTCATATGATTAATTGACATTTGTTATGTGACCAAAGACGAGCTAAAGAAAAATATAGGAAACAGAATCGTTGAGTTAAGGACTCAAAAAGGTTGGAGCCAATCTGATTTGGCCAGGGCTTGCGATAAAGACAGACAAGCGTTGGAGAAATTAGAAAACGGAAAAGTAAACCCTACCATTTATTCACTTTTAGAAATCTCAAAAGCTTTGGAAGTTTCATTGCCGGAGTTGGTTACTTTTTAAGGTTTTTTATTTATGTTAGTTATTTACGGATTATAAATCTGGGCTGTCGGGTTGGAAATCTAGGCTTTCGGAGCATAGTTTAATGTCCAAGATTTTTTCAATTTCTCTTTCTTTCTAGAATTTGATAGTAATAACTAAATGGTTTATCGTATTTCTTATGTTGCCTATTATCATCTTCAAGTTCTATTTCCTCATCTTCTTCCTTTTCTAAATCATTTATTTGACTAAATAGGTTATAATATAATTTGCTCCTATTTCTATCCAATTCTTTTATTTGGACTCTTGAAAATTTATTTAGTTCTAACTCTTGAAAACCATTTTTCCAACACATATCAGTTGAAACTTCACTGAAATTATCTAATCCAATTCTTCCAACAGACATTCCAATTAATTTGTTTATTGTAGATTCAATTGCTGTTCCTTTTTTACATCTTTGATCTTTTTCAACTGCTTTTTTTATTTCATTAACTATTTTCGACTGTTTAATCACTTCTTTATTATATGATTTCTTTCTAACTCTAGTTTCACAATCGAAATTTATTTCGTAACCTACGAATGCTATCCAAGGAAAATCCCCATTTTTAAATGAATTTGTCCATCTGTATGGCCCTTTAGATTTACCATCCCAAAAAGCTTTATAATTAGTCTTTCTGTTTTTAATTGTAACAGTATATAATTCATCAGGTAATTTAAATTTATGAGGAAATAATTTTAGTTCGTCTAAACAACTTAAATATACTTCTTTAGCTTTTTCACATTGTTTTTTATCATTGTGTATTACAATCATATCATCACAAAACCTTAAATATAGTACAGGTAGTTTTTCAAGTTCAATATCAGCTTTGTTTAAATATATATTTGCTATTAATCCAGATAATGCTCCACCTTGCGGAACGCCAATTCTTTCATTATGACCTTTTTCATAATGAAGTGATAGATCTTTATCTATCCAAGGAAACGAACCATTTGATATTTCATATGAATTCCAATATTCAGGTTTGTCTATTTTTTTTACATTAGAGTTAAAAGAATAGCAATCTAAGAAACTTTTAAAAATATGAATAGGTTGATTTAAATCTAATTCGGGTGATTCTTGACTTACCTTACCAATAAGTTTATTAAAAATATCAAATGCAATTTTATGATTGACTGTGTCATAGAATTTTTTCATATCACATTCAATAACATATAATTCTGAAGCAGAATTGTTTTTTTTGTAATCAATTATATCTTTGATACAATTGTGATGTGATATAGTTTTATTTTCTATTTTTTTTGAACGAAAAGCATATGAAGAATCTTTAAAATGCTTATCAAATATTGAGGTTAAAAATTTATTGGTTAAACTCAAAATTATTCTGTCTTCAATGGAAAACATACTAATTGGTCGGCAATCATTCTTTTCTTTAAAGGATTTTTTTATTGGTTCTTTGAGTTTTGGAAATATAAGAGGAGTGGAAACGGAATATGAATTTGATAATGCTTTTTGCTGAATTTCTGTAACGAACTGCATTAAATTAATAAACCAATGTTCTGTTGATTTATTTTTTTTGTGTTTACGAATTGTTTTTAAAAGTGCATAAAAATTTTTATCATTAGAAGTTAAAAATTCGTTTGTTGATTTGTCTTTAATTCTTGATTTTGAACCAATTTTCACCCATTGCCTTCTTGGGGGTAGTATTGTTTTTAATTTATCATTAATTGCTTTTTGATAAATTTCAAATTCGTTTTGCTCATTTGAATTATTTTCTAGGTGATAATTGTACTCTTCATTTGAAGTAAGTAAATGTAATAAGTGTTTTTTGTTTCTATTTTTAGCAATTTTCACTCTGATTTTACATAGTTGCCTGATTATATCTATTTCATTAAAATATAAATTAAACTCTTTCATAGGTTTTAAATAAATGGAGTACCTGTGAAGTGCAAAATGCACATATTGACAAAGATACTGACATATAAGTCATTGGTTTCTTTTAAGCTCTCTGACGAAACCTTATCGTTTATGAGAGTGATATTCGCTCGAGGTAAAACCTTCCGCCTTCGGTACTCCATTATCTTTTTGGTATTTTGTTTTAAATCCTTTATTGTTTGCGAGAAAAACAATACTTGCAAATGAAACTTCACCTTTTCTGTTCTCATAACAGTTTTTTAGGAAGTTTATACAATTTATTTCATTGAATTTATCGGAATCTCTTTTGCTCAATTTTAAGAAATAATTTTTCCCAACATCAAATGTGAAAGTATTTGCCATTGCCATTGCCACTTTACACCAATTCTCATAGCTTTCTGTAATTGTATGATTTTTGTTGTTTAAATATCTAATTATATTACTCATTAAACGTCTGTCATATGGATCATTTCTGTTTTTTGAGTTGTATAAAGCATCTTTGTTACTGCTAAATTTTATGACAGAATTATTTTCTTTCTTTTTTTTAGTTTGTTCTGGTATGTTTGAATTCTCAATTTTAAATTCTTGAAAATTTTCTTTGTTTATGATTTTTTGGTCATAAGAAAGAAAGCAAAGCCTTGTTATATCACTACCGCTTTTATCCAATTCAATATTGTGAGTTTCTAAGAAATAATTTGAAACTAAATTAAAAGCATTTTTATGCTGAAAATCTGTATTGTTTTTCTCGAATTTTTCGATAAAACTTAATTTTATCAAACCTTTATAACCTTTGTTAGAAGGAGATTTCCAAAAAGAAAAAACAAATGGTTCTTGTTTTAAAGTCTTTCCGACTTCTGTCATTTCCTCTGTTGTAAGTTTGTCAATGTCAATGACAAGGATTTGGTTATAATGTTTTAATTTGTCTTTTCTCCGGTTTTCTTGAAATGTAGCCGAAAAAGTTACAGCAGGTAGAGATTTTTTATGGTTGTTATAGTAATCTTTATTTCCATTTTTTAATTCTTTTCGTAATCGTCTAATTTTATTTTGTAATAATTCAGAATTAATAATATTTAAAGTTTGGCCTATTGTTATTTCTTTCGAAATTTTTGACCAAGTGTTTTCTTGATATGAAACTTTAATATTTTTCATTCTATTTCCATAGTTGGTTTTTGGTTTCGGCTATGGTTAGTGCAACAGTTAAAAATAGAGAGCTTTCGATTAAACACTTAACCAATTTTCTATGTTGACTGACTTTCTTTAAAGTCCTATATTTTGAATTATGCACCAAAACCTTTATTAATTTAGCCATTGTTGCCAGTAGTTTTATAGATATGTTATTCCATTGAGTAATTCGGAATATTTTGTCATACCTTCCGTTTCAATTTCAATTATCCCGTGTTTATCTATTTTTTCCTTTTTTTGCATTTCTTCATTTATTTCCAATAATTGCTTTTGAATATTCAAAGTTTGTGCAGTTGAAATGTATGGTAAATTTTTAGGCTTATACTTTTTATAATAATCTTGACAGAAAAAGAAAGCTGTATTCAAATCTTTTACGGTTTGTTTATCAATCCAACTTTTTTCGGTTAAATGAATTAGCCAACTCCAAACTAAATATCCATTATAATCTTGGGTTTCCCAAAATCTACTATCCGCAATAATGTAATCATAACCAACTTTACCAACTAAAGCGTCAGACTCAACTTGCCAAACTCCAAATTTCATTACTGAATTATCGCTACAAAATTGTTCATAATCAAATCGACCATTTTTTTTAGTATAACTTATTGCGGCTAAGTTCTAATTAGAATATGTTTTATCTTTACTTTATAAAAACGGAGAAATGATACCAGAAGATTTTAGAGATTTTTTCATTAGTTCATCGGCTTTGGTTCAATCAGAAATTGTTTCCACATTATTGGAGATCTCTACTGAGGGTTCAGCCCTGATTGATAGCAATCAGAGTAAAGCCATAAGCTGTCCTCATTGTAAGTGCAATAAAATTAAGGCTAATGGTAAGCTCAAAGGAGTACAGCGCTATGTTTGTAATACTTGTCATAAAAACTTTAGTGAAACTACCGGTAAGTTCTGGTACAACCTCAAGAAGAAAGACAAAGTTAATCGTTATTTATTCTGTTTACTCTCTGGATATAGTATTCGCAAGAGTGCCAAAGAAACAGGGATTTCTATTCAGACTTCTTTTGATTGGAGGCACAAATTACTTGTCTCCTTTGGGAGCGTAAGTGTGGATGAATTCCAAGGAATCCTAGAGAGTGATGATCTTTTCTTTGCTTACTCTGAAAAAGGGAATCGAAATTTGGATCGTCCTGCTAGAAAACGTGGCGCAAAGGCAAGTAAAGCTGGTCTCAGTAATGAAAAAGTAGCTGTGATAGCCAGTTGTGACCGATCAGGGAACAAAGATTTCAAAGTAGCTACCAGAGGTCGCATTAGTAAAAGTGACTTGGAGACTATATTACAAGGGAAGTTGGCTAAAGTAGAAACCCTTTGTAGCGACAGTCACAGAAGCTATACTGCATTTGCAAAAGACAAGAAGGTAGCACACAAAAAATTTAATGCTTCGAAGGGTCAAAGAGCTGTTGACAAAATATATCACGTACAAAATGTGAATAATATGGATATGCGTCTAAGGAAATTTATGGAGCCCTTCAATGGAGTGGCAACAAAATACCTTCAGAATTATCTGAATTGGTTTTTAGTCTTAGAAAAAATAAAAAATTCAACCAGTAAAATGGCAACCGTAGCAGCTATAGCCTTTGCTTCCAATACTGCCTGGATGGAATTTAAAAACATAGTAGTAAATAATATGCTTTTTAGAACTTAGCCCTTATTGCTTTTTCGTAATCAGAATGATTTTCGTCAAAATTATCTGGAATTTCTCCATTTTGCCAAAGTTCATATAAATGTGATTTTGCGTTTTGTTCTGTCATAGTTGTCTAAAGTTTTATGTCTAATTTTTTATTCAGTAGATTTTCTAATTCTGTTCTGTTCTGAAAAAGGTATTATTGGGTCTTGTTTTTACTCTATCACAAACTGTATCAACTTTTATGTTGATATTTATAAATGATTGTTTCTATTCTTTAATTCGATCACATTTTTAAAATTCATTTTCTATGGTTTATTTAAATCGCTAGCGAAAATAACATATACGTACCAGTACACATACACCCATTTATACATATCGATAAGCATTCATTTTATCATAAAAACTCCAGCCTATCTACATTTGTATTTTTTAATCCCCTAAAACTACTGCTACCTTTTTTATTACGGTTACGGGAAACCACATGGTAGGGGAGAAAGTTTTTTGTATACGTTAGTAGGTTTGAGGTGTTAGGTAGTAGGTATGAGGTTTTGGGTAGTAGGTTTTGGGTATGAGGTGTACCTTTCGAGAGCACTTCGACAAGGCCTGTATGACACCTTAGTGTACGTGGATAGATTGCAAATCTACATTGTTGAAGGAGCTATTAATTATATAGTTTGTTCTGAGCCGTTTTTTTATTCGTTTATAACTTTTAAAATATCTTTTACTGGTATACACATAGAATTAGAGAGGTAAGGTTTATAAGTGTTTAGGTAAAATCTCTCTTCTACTTTGCATGGGATACAAGATTTATTTGATAATAATTTGAGTATTCTTTTTTTATTTAAGAATTCATCATCTTTATCGTAGAAAAAAACTTCGGATCGAAACAAAAACTTACCTGATTGTTTTTTATTTTGATTTAAAAAATAAAAAGAACCTGAGAGGTTTCTGTTATTTTGAGTAATCTCTTTGATATCAAAATTATTACTATTCTCTAAAGAACAATAAAGTCTAGGACTACCTCCTTTTTTTATAAAAAAACTATCCAAATCAATGTTAGAAAAGAAAAATACTTCATAGATATCTAACCTTGGATGTTTTTTATGAGGGCTTCTAAACTCTTTATACTCGAGATCAGCAATAGGTATCTCATGATCTTTAGAACAACTGATTGCAAGTATCGATAAGAAAGTGGATAGATAAATATATAATGGCCTCATTTTGTTTCTATATAATTAGTGATAGAGTTTAGCAATAAACTAGAAGCTGAAATTGTTTTTTTAGCAAGTACTTCATTAAACATAGGCTTAGCTCTTCCATGACTATTTTTTGTAATGTGTAGTATATGTATGTCTTTTGGATCGGGAGTCCATTGCCTACCCGCATCAGCAATAGCATCATCCATGGCATAGTTCTCGGGGGCAGTATAAATATTGATCCAGTAATTCATCTTGGGTTTGAGGTTTTGGGTTTGAGGTGTACCCTTTGACTGTGCCCTGGGTACGTGGAAGGATTGCAAATCTGCATTGTTGAAGGAGCTATTAATTATATAGTTTGTTCTGAATCGTTTTTTTATTCGTTTATAACTTTTAAAATATCTTTTACAGGGATACACATCGGGTTGGAGAGGTAGGGTTTGTATGAATCTAAATAGAAGGGTTTGTATATCTTACAAGGCACACAAGTTAAATTTTTAAGTAATTTTTTTATTTCTTTTACCTCCATAAAATTGGTTTCGCTTCCTTGATTTTTGGATGTTTTAAATGCTACTTCCGCAATATAAGTGTTTGTTTTTTCAGTGATATTAACTTTTTTGTTTTCCAAAATAAAACCAGATATGGCATTATTAGATTTTCTAAGATTTTCTACTGTAAAATTGATGTTTTTATTTAACGGACAATATATTAGAGAATTAATGAGAGCACTATCTAATTTTATATTTGTATTGAAATATATATTATATAAATCAGGTCTATTAGTAGTAGGACTCTTTTTGAAATCTAAAAAATGGATTTTTGTTTCTTGTATATTATTGTCCAAACGGCAGCTAATTGAAAATACCAATATTAAAAGGATGAGTATGAAGTTGATTGTTTTCATTTTGTTTCAATATATTTTTGAATAGCTGATAACAATAAGTTAGAAGCGGTTATTCTTTTTTTAGATAATGATTCTGTAAACATATCTCCAGCACTACCATGACTATATTCTGTGATATGCAGTACATGAATATCTTTTGGGTCAGGAGTCCATTGCCTACCTGCATCTGCGATAGCATCATCCATGGCATAGTTCTCGGGGGCAGTATAAATATTGATCCAGTAATTCATCTTGGGTTTGAGGTTTTGGGTTTGAGGTATACCCTTTGACTGTGCCCTGGGTACGTGGATAGATTGCAAATCTGCATTGTTGAAGGAGCTATTAATTATATAGTTTGTTCTGAGTCGTTTTTTTATTCGTTTATAACTTTTAAAACATCTTTTACTGGTATACACATAGAATTAGAGAGGTAAGGTTTATGAGCATCCATAAAAAAACGGCATTCAATTTTACATTCTAAACATTCTACCTGTTTCATCAGGTTAATAAGATGTTTCTTATCTAAATATGCTTCTCGAAAGCTTTTATTTTTACCAGTATAAAAATCAACTCCAACTAAATAATTATATCCTTGTTGGCTATTATCGTCGATGATCTCAAAACCTATACTTGCGATATAATTTTCTAAAGACTCAATTTCTTTTGACGTAAAATTATCAATCTGTGTTAAGGGACATATTAGATAAGGAGTACCTCCGTTAATCTCTAACAAACTATCTATTTTTATGTCAGAATTTATTTTCAAAATATAAGTATCAACAAGATCTCCTTTATTTCTGATCTTCTCAAAACTTTTATATTTTAAATCTGCCTTAGGGATTTTGTGATCAGCACAGTAAGTAAGTAAAGCAAACACTAATAGTGTAATTACAACCTGTTTTATTGTTTTCATTTTGTTTCTAAATATTTTTTGATTGTAAAAAATAACTGACTAGAAGATGTTATGTTGTTTTTGGTTATATCTTCATTAAACATATTTCCTGATTCTCCATGACTATATCTGGTAATGTGTAGCACATGAATATCTTTTGGGTCAGGAGTCCATTGCCTACCTGCATCCGCAATAGCATCATCTGTAATATAATCTTCTGGATGAGTATAAATATTAATCCAGTAATTCATTTTGGGTTTTGGTGTACGCATATGAATATCCGAAATCATTTTGATATGTTCTCCTGCACCTACTGGATCAAGGGTAATCAAGATCTCTACTGTATATCCCATATCAGTAAGTATTTGAGATAAATGAGCACCATTCCAGCCCCCTAAGCTATGCCCTACAATATTTACTTGTGTTCCATCTTTGTTAGGTAATAAACTTAATATGTTACTCTCGATATCTTCTTCTCCTTTTACTTCGTTATAGCCTAAATGCTGAGAATTATATTGGTTTTTATATTCAAATCTTGTTTTTATGAGATTATCAAAAACCACTTTGACTCCTCTTTCGATATTATTTGTTGGTCCAACACCATAAAATGATTCCTTATCCCCAGCACCACCGATAAAAAAGGTGACTACCTGTTTATAAGTTACTTTGGTATTTATATTTGGGTTAAGGTTTCCTATATATGCGTATATTTTAGCAGTGTGCTTGCCTTTATTTACTTTTATAGGGGTTTTTAATATTCCATCTTCATACGTACCACCTGTTGTGAGTTGTTGAGTAGCATTCTCATCGTCATAACTAGCAGTCCATTGTATTTGGTTTAGGTCATCTCCTTCTTCATAGTTTTTTAGTGTAGCGTGGTAGTAATATTCATGTTTAGGACTGATATATTTTACTTTGTTCCCTGCTTCATCAAACGGGCCATCTACATTGGTTACTTTTATAGCTTCTGTTTCTTCTTCTTGTGTAGTTAAAGGTACTTGATTATTCAGAAACGCTGTTACCCTTCTTGGAGTAGTATATTTTCCCTGTGAGTGAGAATCTTCTATTCCCGCAGCAGTTATCAACAGGGTTTCGGTAAGTGGTTCTCTTCCATTAGCCTTAAAATCTGTACCATCATAGGTTACATAGCAATCGACAAATCTAACCTTACGGGTTCTACTACCAGACATACTATCGGCATATTCCAGAATGATTTCCTGTATTTGCTGTGTGGGATGTATGGCTTTTTCAAAAAAGTAGGTGTCTTTTGTAGCTTCGATCACTGCTTTTAATCCCGTGTGAAAAGGTCTGGAAATTGGTCGTCCTGTCTCATCACTGGGCTGTGTGATACTGTGCTCGGTTTGTAGTACGTTATAAACTTGTCCATCAGCATATAATCTGGCAATAATGCCCATTTTTTTGGTTTTTAAGAGTTGTTCAAATTTATAAATTATTTTGGTTTAATGGTTTAGAATAATGATAGATGTATGGGAGTAGGAGGTATGAGGTGTTAGGTAGTAGGTATGAGGTTTTGGGTTTTAGGTATGAAGTGTACCCTTCGGCTGCGCTCAGGGTACGTGGAGGGATTGCAAATCTGTATTGTCGGAGGAGTTATTAATTATATAGTTTGTTCTGAGCCGTTTTTTTATTTGTTGATTAGTTTTTTATTCGTTTCTGTAAATAGTATACTATTACTATAATTCCCCAAATAATTAAAATATCTATTAATAAACTCCAAATATTCCAAGAAAATCTTAATTCATCAGAAGCAGTAAAGAATTGATTATAATATTGTAAAGGAAAACCAATTTTTAATTCAGGGAAATCTGAGGTAAAAATAGAATTTAAAACAGTCAAAAATGATATTGAAAGAAAGATCAAAATTGATACTACAGTTACGGGAATTATTTTTTTTATCTAATAAGAGTATTTACCGTAGGTAATATTTTCTTTTTTTAAGCTTACAAATCATCCAACTTTTTATGTATTTCTTTCTCAGGATATTGCTTATTATATTTGTTGTTCTGACTGCCAAAAAACACGGGTACGTGTTCGGCGGGTGTAGTGTCATAATCATTTATAATCGTAGTACCTAATGTAGAAAGGCGTTTCAAATTAGATAATTCCTTTACAAACTTAATGCTCTCAAGGTTTTTGCAGTCTAATAATTGAAGTTCTTTAAGGCTTTTCAATTCACCGACAGGGGTAAAATCTTTAAGTTTCCAACAAATATCAAACTCTAATCGCTCTAACTTTTGTAAAGCCGTAATACCTGAAATATCTGTAAGACTACGTACTCCCCCTAATGATAGATTTTCCAAGTTTGTAAGATTTTCTATTCCTTTTAATGATTTGATTTTGGCAGTTGCGAAACTTAGGCTTTTCAGATTAGTAAGGTTGCTTAATTTTGTTAGGTCTTTTTCGTCAAAATCTGAAATCATTAAATCTTCGATATGACTGTTTAATGATTCTAAATTGATAATCTTCTTCTTTGAATAAACAGTTAACCATAAAGTTTTGATAGTTGCAGGCAGCGTATTACAATCTAATATAAAATCTGTATCCTTCCAAACCGATATAGAAAGTGCTTCTAAATTTGGCATCTGATATACATAAGATGATTTAGCTTTGTAATAATAACAAGTAGATAAGTTTAAAGATTTTATTTCTTTGAATTTTTGCATAAATTTTTCCAAAAATTCTTCAGGAAATTCTTCATCTAAACGAACACTGTATTTACCCGTTAAAAATTCTGGTTTAGCGTCATCTAAATTTGAACTTGGTTTGATCATTAAATAAGGATCACCTGGCACACTTTTTATCAGATACATTTAATTTAGATTTATTTGTTGATATTCTTTAGGTAGATTATATTTTTCTGCAATTTCTCGAGCTTTCTGTTTAAATTTTCTAAGTCCTCCTACAGAATTCAAATCATATCTACCGCCTACAGGATTAACTTTATTTAATAACTTTTTAAAAATACTCTTATCTTTTATAACACCACCATATTTTTCAGCAATAATAAACTGTTCATAGATTTCCCGTTCTGCTTTGGTAGAACCTGCCATTTTATGAGTAACACCTTGTATTACTTCTTGTGCGCTTTTTAATTTACCACTCTTGCCAAAATGGCGTTGCATCCGTTTAAAAATATTCTTGGATTGCCCTACATAAGCCTGTTCAAGATCATCAGCATTTTTAATGATAAGATCATAAACACCTTTATTATCAACAGCTTTTTTTAGCTTGCTTAGCAATTGTAGCAGCAACTCCAAAACCTGGTACCATTGCTGCAAAGCTTAGTGCAGCATCGCCATAATTTCCTCGTGCTAAAGAAATACAGCCATTGGCTAAGTCTGCAATTTCTCCTAATCCAGGGACAAGACCAGCAATATCTAACCCTGTTTGTAAACTGTCTGCCCACTTGCTCCAAGTGGTAGGTTTTCCTCCGTTTTCCTCTGCATCGTATTTACTTATCTCTTGCCACGATACGGCTTGATCTGGTGAAACAGTCGAATAGTTTGCAAACTCTGGATTGCTGCGATCTACGATATCAGGTACTTGTAAATCTGAAAAATCAACATTAGGGAATAGGCGTTGTGCATCTGCCAAAGTACCTTCAAATGTGCCTAGTGAATTATCATAAAAAAACACATCTTCGCCCCTTGATGAAATTTCAGATTTCAACTGGCTAACAAGTATTGTTCCTCTATCTGTAACTTTGGCAGTGGTAGAGCGTTTAACTTGTGCAATACTTTCGCCCACTACAATAGCCTGGTGGTTGATATGCATTAAACCTTTGCCATCATCATCGGGGTAGGTTTGTACGACTTTATCATTGGGTTTTAATTTTTTAGGAAAAAAATAATACTATGAGTGATGGGATAACTCATAGGTCTTTTTATTGATGTACTAATTGTAAAGTAGTTTCATACAAAGGGGTGCCTTCGACCTTTGTCTTTATCCAGGCATAAAAACTCATATCAAAAATGTCTTCATCCTTGGGAGTAGAAGTGGTGAGTTCATTATGAATCTTGTCCTTAAATGCTACTGTGGTTGCAATCTCTGGTTTGTGGTAGTACGTAGCCGCTAGTTTCAGGAATTCTGATGCTCGCGTTTCTCTATTGTTTTTGAGATATGCACCATGTTTCTTTTTAAAACTATTTACTCTGGATTCTACTACATCTATATGATCAAGTTCTATACGTAGTAAAATCTCAATTAGATTTTTGTTAATTACCCAGGCCAGCCCTGCTTTTTCGGTATACCAGTGATCACTGTGGTAAAAGTCATTAAGAATACCTAGGGCTTCTTTAAACTGTTGTTGCTGAAAATAATAGACAATATGGCTTAATTTAAGATCCAGGATATATGAGATCTGGTCTTTGTGTTTTTCGTAGTCAAAGGTGTCTAACATCAAAATAGCATCTTCTGCCTGGCCTGTATAATTAAGATTGAGCGACAGTAGTAGTGTGTATTGCGGAAAAAATCGCTTGTAATATTTATCCTGATGTTTTTTCATTTGCTCATGCATCAGGACCAGGTACTGCTGCGAGGTGTTAAAATCTTTATTCCTGAAATAAGAATTACTTACATAGTATAAGATCTGGATATGGTAAAAGAGATGCTTGTCGATTACATCCTCTTTTGCATCTATTAGGGTATAGACTTCTTCTACAAAAGGAAGTATGGAGTGATAATCCCTGGTGATATGAGCTGTTTGATTCGTAATCTCCAGGATCTTAAATAAGGATCGAAACGTAAGATCTTGTGTAATCGATAATCCAAACCTGGATAATGTGGTTTTTATAATCGGTACGGCATCTCGTCTTTGTTTCATCAATTCATGCTGTACAGTAGCGTAAAACAGGTTTAGGTTTTCTTCTTGCTGTAGTGATTTTTTATTACTTCTGAAATTAGCAAATAAAGCTTCTATTACTATCCCCCGGTTAAGGTGAGCGTATTGAATCTGTGTATAGTAAATCTCATTCAGGATACTGAAAAGTGCATAGGTTTTGGCCTTTTGCTCTGCTTTGGAAATGGTTTTAAAAGCAATTTTATATTGTTTTTGTTCAAAGAAACTCCTGCTGGCTCTAAGGAGCTTAAGGGTTTCCATCTCTTCTGAAGTCTCTTCCTCAAAACTTTTGGCAGCAATAAAATCAATCAGCGTATCATAAAGTCTTTTGCATAGTGCGTGATAAGCACCCTTGGCTCTTTTTCCATAAATCTGGATATCGAGGTCTTTAGCTGTTGATGTGGTATCAAGAAGCTTAAATAACTGGATGTTTTTGGTATCGTTTCTTTTATTCTTTTGCCGCAATATCGTGATGAAATTTCGCTTTGATTCATCAGATAAGGTATGGATTATAGAAGAAATAACATGCATTATATCGTAAGTATAATTTTGATAAAAATACTGTAAATATTGATAAAACTGATTTATTAACATAAATATATCGTAAGTTTTTATTTAAAATCGAATTTTATATCAACGCATATCATCGCACATTTGTCCTGTTCAAAACAAACAATTGAATTTTTATTGAATCATCAAAATACAATAATTATGAATTACAAATTTAGTAACGATGTATCCGAGGATACCGTAATCGAAAATGTAGAAAAGAAAGAAAATAAAGTATATGATCAAAAGCCAACCCCGGCTTTTATATCAGCATCATGGTCTGCACTGTTTATAGGAATGGTATCCTATTGCACCGGATTATGGAATGCGAGTATGCTACTTAATGAGAAAGGATACTACTTTACCATCCTGCTATTTGGATTGTTCTCTGCTGTATCTGTGCAAAAAAGTGTTAGGGATAGGCTAGAGGGAATTCCGGTTACCGATATCTATTATGGGATTAGTTGGTTTACCACACTCACGTCTATTTTATTGCTGATTATCGGCTTATGGAATGCTGACCTGGAGCTTAGTGAAAAAGGGTTTTATGGGATGTCTTTTACCCTAAGTTTATTTGCTGCCATTGCAGTACAGAAGAATACCAGGGATAAGAAGTTTATCGAAAACAATAAGGAGTAATTAGAACAGTGAAATCAAAAGAAGGGACCTTAAAGCACTTGAGGTCTCTTGTTTTGATGATTAGAGAAGACGGCCGTATGGTTACGGCTGTCTTTTTATAATCATAAATAAATCTAATAAAGATGAGAAAAATCAAAAAGATAGCACTTATAATCAATGTATTGGCTTTTATAATCACCTTAGGATATTACGGGATTATGGGAGAGAAAGAGGGATTATTTGCTCAAATTTTTCTTGGCGGCATTCAGCTTGGTATTGGGCTGGGTTTTTTTATTCAATGGAAAAAACGAAGTGCCAAAGTAAAAAAGAATGTATTGATATACTGGGGTATAGTTTTGTTATATGGTGTTTTATTTCAAATGGAAATAAATGATCTACATAAGAATAGTAACGGGGAGTTGATTTTCTTAGAGATTATACCCATGTGTATCGCAGCGTATTCTGTGTTTATTACATGTCTGAATATAAAAGATAAGCAGTAGGTACTACAACAATAACATATGTCAGGTTCATGTAAAAAGAAGTAGAAATGAGAGCAAAACTAATGGATTGACATTTTAATACTTTTTAATTCTAAAATGCACAACGGATTAAAAGTTCACTAAACAACATGACATTATGGGATCAAAATTTAATAAAGAACTGCAAACACTGGTAGGAGATAAGATTATTTCTCCAGAGCTTGCAGATAAAATAGGACAATACTACGCTACCAAAGATGCAGGAAAGCCTAATAAGCTGTTTATGATCTTTGGGATTTTTGGTGCGTTATTAGTCGGTTCTGGTATTATTCTAATGCTGGCGCACAATTGGGATGATTTTTCGCGATTAACAAAAACAATTTTAGCATTTGGACCTTTAATCCTGGGTCAGATATTTGCTGGTTTTTCTATACTAAAAAATAAAAGCACCACCTGGAAAGAAGCATCAGGGACTTTTCTTTTTTTCGCAGTAGGCGCATGTATGGCATTGGTAAGTCAGATTTATAATATCCCGGGAGAATTAGGTTCTTTTTTGGGTACCTGGATTGTACTTTGCTTACCATTGGTATACTTGTTCCGATCGCATGCAGTAGCCTTACTTACAATACTGCTAAGTACCTACTACGCGGTAGAAGTTGGACTATGGAACTATAGAAACACAGAAACTCCCTGGTTGTATATTGCTTTTATTGGAGCTGTGTTACCGTATTACTACACCGTAATTACAAAGAATACGACCAGCAATACGGCTACTATTTTTACCTGGATTTTACCAGCAAGTATTGCAATTGCATTAAGTGCATTTATAGGCCGTAGCGAAGATCTTGGTTTTGTGATGTACATCACCATGTTTGGATTCTTGTATTCTATAGGACGACTTCCGGTATTTAAAGAGTTAAGAACACTTAGAAACGGTTTTTTGATCATTGGTTCGCTGGGTACTATAGTATTGCTGATGATTTTTACGTTTCGTTGGATATGGGATGAACTCCCAGAAACATTCAATTATGATACTCAGGAGCGCTATACAGCAGTAGTATTATCCTTGTTAAGTATCTCTGTTTTGGGGTATACTGTTATAAGAAAAGGAATACGAGCTGTTAATCTGTTTCAGGTGGCTTTTGTAGTTTTTGGGGTAGTCTACTTCTTACTACCTGATACAGGAATTTTACCTGTTATATTAATGAATGCATTGGTGTTTGCTTTGGGCATGTCTGCCATAAAGATTGGAGCAGATAAAATTAACTTCGGGATCCTTAACTATGGATTATTGATCATTTCGATATTGATCATTTGTAGGTTTTTTGATACCGGAATGAGCTTTGTTGTCAGAGGAATTTTATTTGTGATGGTAGGAGCGGGGTTCTTTTTAACCAATTATATCATGCTGAAAAAACAACAGCGCATTAAATAGCAATTAAAAATATAGAGATATGAAACCGATTTATTTTATAGTATTTATAGTCTTGGCAGTAGTACAAATTGGTACTCCGCTAAAGATGATTTTTGATAACGAGGATATCCTGATATCGGGTACGGCATATAAATTTAAAACCAGGCCGATTGATCCTACAGATCCGTTTAGAGGAAAGTATATTACACTTCAGTTTGAAATGAATTCTTTTAAAACATCAGATACTACTTATGTATATGGAGATGAGGTACGAGTGTATATAGAAAATGATGATGAGGGTTTTGCAAAAGCTGTTCAGGTAAGTAGAGAACCCCTTGATACTGGTGGTGATTATGTTATGGCCAAAGTAACGAATACATATAGTGATGAAATACTATTTGAGCTACCATTTGATAGATTTTATATGGAAGAAACCAAAGCATACGATGCAGAAAAAGCTTATAGAGAAGTAAATAGAAATGCACAGGAGGAGGATGTTTATGCTGTGGTATATGTTAAAGATGGAGCATCAGTTTTAGAAGATGTAATTATTGCAGGACTACCGATACAAGAGTATGTAGAATGAGTCGTTATGCATTTTGATATTTTTTGATCAGAAATTCGTCAATTCGATTGCTTCGACCGTAGGAAGAAGTGTATCGAGAATAGGATTTTGGATAAAAAAAGCTATTCTCGATACAGTTTTTCTCCATTTCATTCTGAAAAACCACTCGAATTGACGCTTTTTTATAAGGAAGTTTAAACCATTTCAAGATGAATAAAAACACATAACAAATGTAGAATGATAAAAATGTCATTTTTAATATTTACCAATTAAACCTTTTTATAATCCTTAGGTCTTATTATAAGAAATCAAAATAGTAAGGATATGAAAAATGTGATGAGAATAGTTGTACCAGTTGTATTGTTTGGTTTTTTAATGACGTCTTGTGCAACTACAGTAAAAGTACGTCCGGCACGAGGAGTTGTGGTTACCAAAGTACATCGCCCTAAAGTTGTAGTACATAAAAATGTACATTATTATAGAAGTGATGGTGTTTGGTATGTAAAAAAGAATAGGGCTTATAAAAGAGTTACGGTTCCTACAGGAGTGCGAGTAACGACATTACCCAGAGGATATAAAACAGTAAAAGTAAGAGGTGTAAAATATTACAGATGTAAAGGAGTATACTACAAGAAATCAGGGAGAAAATATATTGTAGTACAAGTTTAGTTGTATTGAGTTGATTAATTAGTTTTGATGGTGCACCCCGACGTTTTGGCGTCGGGGTTTTCCTTTATATTGTTATTCTGGTTTCTTTTAAACTATAGCCAGAATCGGTGTCTACCAAGCCTCTTCAATCTTTATTCGCTCTCCGTTTTGATATGAGGCGATAAAAGCATTTCTAAACCCGAGTCGTACTAATTGTCTACGAAATTTTTTGGCTTCATTAAGCGTTTCAAAGTTTCCTAAGGCATATTTATTATATCCGCCACTTTTAATTTGTCTGAAATTCACAAAATTCTCAGAATACATAGACAAATCGATACTTTCAAAAGCTCCGATTTGTACAGCATATACTAATTCATCTTCCAGGGAACGACCATTTCCTCCTCCAGTACTATTTGAATCCAATTCCTGGTTCATGGATAGGTTTTTAATTGTTTCTGTTAGCTCGGCTATTTTCGTATCTCGTGTAGTAACCTCAGATTTGTGTTTTTTCTGAGTAATCATGTTTTCTGGAGTATTAAAATTCATGAAATACACAGTTCCGGCAACACCTAGTAATGCAATAATACCAAGTATGATGGTTGCGATCTTAAATTTTCGAGAGTTTTCTTTTTCGTCTTTTACAGCTTTACTATGTGTATATTCTGTTGCACGGTTAGACTCTTCTACTTTTTCTATTTGGTCTTTAAAACTCTGTAATTCTTCGTCAGTTATAAAAGGCATCTGATTTGTGTTTAGATATTCAAATATAATTGATTATTATAAAACTTCAAGGTTTTGCGAGTTTTAGGAATATTTATATGATATAAAATGGAAACATAACATGACAGGCTCACTGTTATTAGGTTTTTTTTTAATCTATTGTTAACATATAAATATGAAGATAGAAGTATCTTCGCCTGGTATAAAAATGATTGAAAGGGAATTATTTGATACTTGATTTTGGATATTGATGACTTGTAATATCCAAATATTTGGAATTGAGAATACTATAAGAATAACATTTTCGGAAAGTACTGCCTAGGTGTACTAGGATATCATTATTGCATGTTAGAAAAGTATATGCGAAGACAACTGGAAAATTCTTTCATATAACGGAAATTGTTTATTAAGGGGAAAACGCAACCAATACGGTTGCGTTTTTTATGTTTATATTATATTTTGGTGTTCAAAATTACTCTGCTATTTCTACCAATAGACTGTCATCAGTTTTCGTAACTTTTGTTAATCCCAATTTAGATAGGCCTTTCATTCCCTTATCCCAGCCTTTATTACTTAATCCGGTAGCATTTTTAAGGTCAGAAAGCACCATGCTTTTTTCTTTTTTAAGAATCTCAAAAATTGCTTTTTCGTTATCATTAAGTTCAACCTGTTTTTTCTCAGGACGCATTTGAGGGAAAAATAATACTTCCTGGATAGATTGATTGTTGGTCATAAACATAGCTAATCGATCAATACCTATTCCAATCCCCGAGGTTGGTGGCATACCATATTCTAAGGCACGTAGAAAGTCCTGATCTATGAACATAGCCTCATCATCACCTTTTTCAGATAATTTAAGTTGATCCTCAAAACGTTCACGTTGATCAATAGGATCATTAAGCTCTGTATAGGCATTCGCTAATTCTTTCCCATTGACCATAAGTTCAAAACGCTCTGTAAGGCCTTCTTTAGAACGATGTTTTTTGGTAAGTGGACTCATCTCTACAGGATAGTCGATAATAAATGTGGGTTGAATATAACTGGCTTCACATTTTTCTCCAAAAATTTCATCTATCATTTTTCCGATACCCATGGTTTCATCAACTTCAAGACCTAATGCTTTAGCAGCTTCACGAACTTCGTCTTCGCTCTTTTGGTAAAGGTCATATCCGGTATGTTCTTTTATAGCATCCAGAATACCGATTCGCTTATACGGTGCTTTGTAGTTAATGATATTGTCTCCAAACTGTGCTTCAGGAGTTCCATGAAGTGTTACCGCTACTTTTTCTAGTAACTTTTCGGTAGTATCCATCATCCAATGGTAATCTTTGTAAGCAGCATACATTTCCATTACTGTAAACTCTGGATTATGAGTACGATCCATACCTTCATTTCTAAAGTCTTTTGCAAACTCATAAACTCCATCAAATCCTCCTACAATTAGACGTTTTAAATACAGTTCGTTAGCAACACGAAGATATAATGGAATATCAAGTGCATTGTGATGTGTCATAAACGGACGTGCAGCTGCACCCCCTGGTATAGGCTGAAGGATAGGAGTTTCGACTTCTAAAAAGCCCATTTCATTGTAGAAATCACGAATAGTATTTACAATCTGGGTACGTTTTATAAATGTATCTCTAACTTTTGGATTCACCACCAGATCAGCATAACGCTGGCGATATCTTAACTCTGGATCATTAAATTCATCAAAGGTGTTTCCTTCTTTATCTGTTTTAGGAAGAGGAAGTGGCTTTAAAGATTTACTTAATAGTGTAAAATTTTTAACCAATACCGTTTTTTCTCCAACTTGAGTAGTGAAAAGATCTCCTTCGATACCTATAAAATCACCTATATCTAATAGTTTTTTATAAACTTCATTATATAATAGCTTATCCTCACCGGGACAAATTTCATCTCTATTAAAATAGACTTGTATGCGACCATCGGTATCTTGTAATTCTGCAAAAGAAGCTTTACCCTGTATTCTTCTCGACATTAACCTACCTGCAATAATCACCTTTTTACCTTCTTCAAACTTGCTTTTTATCTGTTTAGAGGTATAGTCAACCGGATACAATGCAGCCGGATAAGGATCAATACCTAGATTGCGTAATGCTTTTAATTTCTCTCTTCTTACAAGTTCTTGTTCTGATAATTGCATAAATTCGTCATTTTAAAGGGACAAAAATAGCCTATTTGAAGAATTTAAAGAAAGGTCTGCTTAAAAACTTTTAGCCTCTGATGCACAGTCGTTCTTAATTTTTACTATGTATTGCTGAAATTTAATATATTTGAGCTTATTTATTATATAAAAATAAAAATCTCATAAAGAAAAAGTCTCTTAAAGGTCTAAAATTAGAAAAGTCAACAATATCAAAACTAAGTCAAAATGAAATTAGAGGAGGAGAAGAAAATGGAGGATCATGGCTTTTTCCAGGATGTGATACACACCCTAGGATATGTCAACCTAGACCTACCGAAAATTGTGTAACCTTAGCATGTGGTGGTACTATTGGGCAAGCTACTTGTGAGTGCACAGTCGCTTAATTTTATATAGATTACATTGTTAAACTAATGGGATTGAAAAGATTTTCAATCCCATTAATTGTTTATACTTAAACAAAAAGTGGGCTTCAAAGATTTATTGTATCTAACATTGAAAAAATTTAAAGGACTTTATTATAAATCTGTTATATAATAGCACTCCTAAAACTACTTTCTTTTAAGAATGCAATATTTCCTCCCAGAACAATATTAAAACTCAATTAAGTATGAAAAAATCTTTTTTTATAGTATTACTCATTATTTTTTGTTCTTGTAGTTCAAAATCTCAAATAGTAAATGCTGATTATAGGTTCGAAGAATATGAAAAAGGGAGTCATATCCCCAAAAATTGGTTTACATGGGGAGGTTATAGTATAGCAAAAGATTCGATACATTATAATTCAGGAAATTATGCCGTTAATATTACGTCTAATGATGATGAAAAACCATTTGGAAGCATTGCTTATCAGTTACCTTATAGCTTACCAGGAAAAAAAATCACATTAGAAGGATATATAAAAACTAAAAATGTTAAAGGTCGTGTTGGATTACTTCTTAGAATTGATAAAGATGATGAAAGTTTGGAGTTTGATAATATGTATAGTCAAAATATAAATGGATCCGGGGATTGGACAAAGTATAAAATTACTTTACCTAATCATATGGATGCAACCAATATATACATTGGAGGTATATTGTCTGGAAATGGAGAAGTGTGGTTTGATGATTTTTCGGTTTACATAGATGGAAAAAGGTATCAAGATGTAGTATCCACAATGGATAATAAAGATCTATTGTTTAAAGAAGCTGTAACTAAAGAATCAGAGGCTAATAATAACTATATAGATTCTAATTTCAGAATATATGGTGCCGTTTCTGAAAACCAAATTAACAATTTACAAGATTTAGCAAAAGAATGGGGGTATTTAAAATATCATAACTCTTTGGTTAGTTCAGGAGCATATAATTGGGATAAGGAGTTATTAGAAATATTACCTTTAACAGTAGATAATGATTTTAAATCCAAACTAATTCATTGGAAAAAATCATTTAAAAAAGGGCAAAACCATGATATCGAATATAATCATTACCTCGAATTTGATGAAAACGTAGGCAATCCGATTTTCAAAAATGAGCCTAATTATCCTAAAATGGATTGGAAAGATACCGGATATAAACTATTAACTTTGTTTAGATTATGGAATATGGTAGAGTATTTTCACCCTTCCAAACATTTGGCCAATAATTGGAATGGAGTACTTAGGAAATATATTCCTGAATTTATTGAAACAGACGATGAAGTTTCGTATAAACTAACTGTTTTAAGATTAATTGGAGAAATTAATGATACACATTCTACCATATTACAAATGGGGAAAATGATCGATAGTTTTTTTGGTATGAATATAGCACCTTTGGAAATTAAATTTATCCAAAATGAATTTGTCGTTACAAATATATTGAATAAGAATCTTGATATTAAGAAAGGTGATATTATCACAAAAATTAATGAGAAAAATATAGATAGAAATGTCAATATTCTAAAAAAATATGCCATTGGTTCTAATGAATCTGCAAGAATTAGAGATGTATGTTTTAAACTGTTACGTACAAATAATAAGTTTATAAATCTCACAATAAAAAGAGACAATAAAGAAATTAATAAGGAAGTTTTTTGTACACCTATTGGCCAAGTTAATTTTTTTAATAAAGATTTGCCATCCCATAAAGAACTGGATAATGATATTGGTTACATATACCCGGGCTCTTTAAAGAAAGGAGAAATCAATAAAATAATGAAAAAATACTTAAGCAAAAAAGGTTTGATAATTGATTTAAGGTGTTATCCATCAGATTTTATTGTTTTTAATTTAAGTGATTATCTTTTACCAAAACCTGTCGAATTCGTTAAATTTTCTAAAGGATCTATTGAAAATCCAGGGAAATTCAATTTTGCTTCTCCATTAACTGTAGGGAGAAATAATTCAGATTATTATAAAGGGAAAGTAGTAATATTAGTAGATGAGTATACTCAAAGCCAGGCCGAATACACAGTTATGGCCTTAAAAACAGCGCCTAAAGCAAAAGTAATTGGTAGCCAAACGGCGGGTGCAGATGGCAATATCTCTAAAATAAATCTTCCTGGAAACATTAGTACAATGATTTCTGGTCTTGGAGTGTATTATCCAAACGGGGATGAGACTCAAGGGATTGGTATTGTTCCAGATGTTCAAGTTAATTTGACTATTGAAGGAATAAAAAGTGGTAAAGATGAGATTTTGGAAAGTGCTAAGCAGTATATTTTAAACGAAAATTAGAATGATAAAATGGTAGTATATCGGCTATAAATACTACCATTTTAAATATAGAAACTCACATCTCATTATTAAGTGTAAGTGTTTTATTTATTTTCTGTTTGAAGACTAATCAAAATTCGATGATTTTTGAAAATAGACACAAGCCTTTCAGTTTAGTAGGTATTAGTTATGTTTTATCAGATGCCATGTTAACAAAAGTTCTTTCCATGATTACATATTCAATTCCACCTTTCTTAAATTTTTCATCTGTAAGCTTTAAGTCGAATCTCTCATAGAATTTTGATTTTTCTACTCGGGCATTACACCACAACTTTTTAATTCCTTCTTTCTTCATTAAATCAATTATTCTTTTTAATAAAATTGTTCCGTATCCTAATCCTTGAAATTCAACTAATGTTGCAAATTTTCTAAATTGCGCTTCATTATTCTCTACGAATACAGATATTATTGATGTAACCTCTTCATTTACAAATAAACCAAAATGTCTTCCGTTTTCATCATTTGACAGTTCAACATATTCTATAGGTTTATTTGGCCACATAACTTTCTGGCGAATTGGTAAAGTTTCAGATGGAGTGATTTGTTTAATTTCAGTAATCATGTTTTTCATTTACATTGATATGTTCGTTAATCCAGATAGTTTATACCATATTTTGACTTCGTCTTATTGGTATTTATTTCTTATATTTTTCTTAATTTTCATGGGTTAAATTATTGACAACAGTTTAGTATAAAAGTAATAGTAGTTTTTTGAAACACTAATCTTTCTGTTTTAAGACTGACCATAAATATAAAAAAGCGACTTTAGATTAAGTATCAAAGTCGCTATTATTTTTTACAGTGTTGTAGACCGTATTATTTCCAGTTCATTCCACATTTTTGCAAATTTTCTTTTAGATTTTTTTTCCAATCTGTTTTCACACTTTTTCCATCAAAAAGGTATAATTTATCATCAATAATCTCAAAAGAATTCGGATCTGTATTCGCTGTAAACCCGGTACTTACGGCAAAGGCACAATAACCACCATACTGCGGAGTATATTTTTCTGGATTTTGAATGAACAAACTTTTGTTTTCTTCTGATGAAAAAAACCAATCTGCATTTTTCCAATTGAAGGAATAGGTTTCATTACCAACTATAGCTTTGTTTTCTGTAAAGTAGGCAACGACATCATAGCCATTGGCGGCTTCGTTTGAAAACATTGATTGATTAACTTCCTTGTGCCCCCAAGATAATGGTGAAATACGGTTTGCTTTTGCAAAAATGAAAATAAAAGCGACTATTGCTACGAGTGATAGTAATATTATTTTAGTTCTTTTTTTCATTTTATTTGTTTTTCCAGTTGATATCTGCCTTTTCAATTCGATTGGGTATCAATTTGAATAAAAACTTGGCTATCGGATTTGAAAATAGATAAGTTTTTCCTTCAATCGTCAGGCTGTGTTTGCCTCCTTTAATATCTATTTTTCCTGTGCTAACGGCAAAAGCACAATGCCCACTGTACGCTACTGTTTTGTCTTTATTTCCTGAGTTCATATGGTTTTTTTTAGTTGATACCGTCCATTTGTTTAATAGGTCTTACTTCAATTGAACCTTCAGAATCGTCAAACACTGGGTTTGCTTTTGCAATTTCAATAGCCTCTTCTAAGTTTTTAGCCACAATGTGGAAATAGCCTACAATCACTTCCTTCGATTCGTTAAAAGGTCCGTCTTTAAAAACACCTTTGTTACCGTGAATTACAGCTCCACCCATTTCCAACGGTTGTGCACCTTTTAGTTTTCCTGAGTCCATTAAACCACCTATGTATTTCCCGATTTTCTGTACGTGGGCTTGTTGTTGTTCTGGCGAAAGGCTTGCCAAATGGTCGCCTTTGGTTTTGATAAAAATCATAAATTCTTGCATAATTTGTTCATTTAATTTTTTTGAAAATTGTTTTATATCTAATAGTCAAATGAAAGGAAGCAAAAAGGACATTGAATCTTAAAAAAAATCAAATATTTCCTGAAAAATCATTCAAAACCTTGTTAATGAGGTGCTTGTGGTTTCTTGTGTCGAATTTTTTTAATGCATCATCTAAGAGTTTTTTAGCTTTTTTTGACTCTTTGTTTTGAAAATGAAGCGTTGCCTTTGTAGTATAATATGGAAAATATGAGCTAAAAACAGAATTGTCTTTTATTTTCTCTAATTGCTGAAGAGCTTTTTTGGGACTTGCGGTTTTGGAAAAAACAATAGCTCTATTTAGTAGGACAATGGGTGAATTATCTATTTTGATGAGCATATCGTATAGAGATAAAATACTTTTCCAATCTGTTGATTTAAAATCAAGTGCTGTACAATGATGGGCAGAAATTGTGGCAAGAATGTGATAAATGGAAACCTCATTTTGTTGTGTTGCAAATTCTAAATAATAAAGCCCTTTCTTTATCAATTCCTTATCCCATTGATTTCTATCTTGATGTTCCAAATCCAGAATATTATCAAATTCGTCAATTCTTGATTTAAATCTTGATGTATTGAAAATCATCAACGCTAATAAAGCATATGTGTTAGAAGATTTTATGATCTGATTTGATGCAATAATTTCAGTTAATCGAATGGATTCTTCACAAAGTTCATAACGAATTGGGTTATCGACAGAAGTTGCATTGTAACCTTCGTTAAACAGAAGATAAATAGTTTCGAGAACACTTGATAATCTCTGTTCTAATTCTCTTCCAGTTGGGACTTCAAATAAAATATTTGCATCTTTAATTGATTTTCTTGCTCTTACCAATCTTTTATTGATGTTTTCTTCGGTAGTCAGAAATGCTTTTGCAATTTCCGAAATACTAAACCCACAAAGAGTTTTTAGGGTAAGGGCAACTTGTGAATCTTTTGAAATGATAGGATTGCAGCAGGTAAATATCATTCGCAGTTGGTCGTCTGCAATTTCTTTGTCTGTAAAGATTTGCTCTAGAGTGGGTGCTACAGTCCATTCAGATTGCAGAAGATGAGCAATGTCAGAAGCATATTGTCTTTTGTACTTTTCTCTGTTCAGGATGTTTACTGCTTTGTTTTTAGCAACTTTGTAAATCCATCCGACAGGGTTAGTTGGGATTCCGTTATAAGTCCATCTATTTAGAGCTTCGAGCATAGCTTCTTGTACTATATCCTCAGCAAGTTCAATATTTGAAGTTCCAAATGTTTTGGTTAATACCGAAACAAGTTTACCGTATTCATGCCTGAATAAATGATCAATTTTGTTCGATATGTTCTTTTCATTTACGGGCATTTTTATATGCTTGTGACTAACGTCTTGAATATGAATTGTTGTGTGAACAAGCAATTACTTTTAGCTATTGTTGTTTTCTTTTAAATATTTTATGATTATTCCAAGTTGTCCTAAATGATAAATATCATGATGTAACATTCCGTTAATTACAAAACGATACTTATAATTGCCTTTAAAATCTGTATCATAATATTCCTTATTCAGAAATTCATCATCTTTTGATTTTAGTAAATTAATCAATTCTGTAAGAGTTTTATCATATTCTGATTTGATATATCGCCAACCCATTAATTCCAGTTTGTCATTAGTCAACCAGTTTTCCTCACAATCATCTGTTTTACTTCCTTCGCCCGTCTCAATTTTCAAGATGGTCTCTTTTCTCCACAACGTCAAATGGGAAATTATTTCTGCGATACTGTGTAAACCTATAATTGGTCTTTTAAAAACCATATTTTCATCAACTTGATTTAATTTACTAGTAAATGTGCTACCTATCCATAATTTTCCATTTTGGACTTCTTTATATTGTTGAATAATGTTTTGAATTAGATATTTCATTCTAATGAATGTTAAGCTTTTTGTATACGATTCTTATTAATTGTCAGTTACGGGTTAAATTAGCTATTATTTTCGGATTAAACATAAATCTTATAAATTCCGAGTGGATTCAGACGCAGTTGATCTTCCGTAATTAAGGTTATATATTGCCACACATGTATTAAATTCCGATTAATTCTTTCATCTTAGAATTATATTTAATCATCATTCTGAGCTCAGCAACTGAGTTTATATCTTCAGGGACATATTTTACATTATGCCTTTTCTCTTTTCGTCTTCGTCTTTTGATTATTTGTTTTGAAGTATTTGGTTTTTCTATGATAATTAGTTTATAGTTTTTGTTCTCGAAGTTTTTATAAGCTTGACCTAAATTGTATTTATTGTAGAACTTAGTAGATGTAATAGAGTCTATATGACTTTCAACTCTAGTATTTGTCATGTTTAATTCAATTAGACGATTAAACTTATGAGGTTCTATAATAAAATTAAAGTTAGAAACTTTGGATTCTTTATTTACTTTAATGAATATTTGTTCTTCACTATCAAGGAGCATTTCAAAAAAACCCTTAGAATCAGTTTGTGTGTTATAAGTTTTTGATCCTTGTTTTATTTCAATAGTATGTTTTGCAGAATTCAAAATAGACAGTTCCTTTTTTACTAATGAATCAAGAACAGATAAGTTATACTTATAACTGGCAAAATACTTAGTTTTTCCAGAAATTTTTGTTTGAGAAAATGAACTCAGTTGAATAACTGATGCTAATAGTAAAATATAAGTTTTCATTTTATATGTGGTAATTTTATAAATATGTGTCGTAGCTGATTAAAATGTTACCAAGCCAATGATATTTTCTACACTGATTTTATAACTTTTACATTCTGAAATTTTTGTGCCATAGCAAATATAAAAGAACCTTTTGGTTATCACTCAACGTTTATGGTATCATACTTGATGTTGGCAAATATTATTCAAAATAGTATTTCAGTCTCAGTCGAGATACTATTGATTCTTTCTTTTTCGGTTTTATCAAAAAAGTTATTTCTTAGATCTAAATACTTTAGTCTACTAAAACCATCAAGGTTATTTGGTGTTTTTTCGATACTATTTTTGTTTAAATTCAAATATTCAATTTTATTTAATTTTGTTAAATTGAAAGGTAGATAGTCTAAACTATTTTCTCTTAAATTTAAGGTTGATAATTTTTTGAGCTTATGAAATTTTAAAGAATCCAAAAATGAAGAAGTATGTTCGGATAATTTTAACAGGCTTGAGTCATCCTTTAACATAATCTCCGAAAAAGGGATGTCATTGAGTTGTGAATTTTCGATTTCTTTTTTAGAGGATGGTTTTTTAGAGTAATTGTAGAATCTGGATCATTAATGCAATCATAATAACTTATAGGGTTTTCGGATAAGAATATTTTGGCAATATCTATTTGTTTAGGAGCAATTCGATTTAAATTAGATTCTGTTTTAGTTTTAGCAGCTAAAACAAGTGAATCTAGTTTATTACATATATCTTGAACTTCATTAATATTCTCTTTGATTCCTTAGGAACATATGCATGATTTATGATGCTCATTATTTGTTGAGCGTCAACTACAGACTTTTTTAATTCTATTGTTTTATGGCATAATCTTCTATTGGTTTTTAGACAGTCTGGAGTCTTTTGTATAATGCGTATGCTTCGTGAAGGAAATAAATGTACTATGCCGTGTTACCTGTAGACTTTTCATTTAATCTATTAAACGACTGTACAAATTTCTCTAATTGATTTTTCGTGTTATCATCCAAAATCTCCCCACTATTATTTATTTTACCTTTAATTCCTTGTATCAGAAGCGTAGTCTCGTCTGTGAAATTTGTTTGAACTGTTTTCATTATTAGTTTCAATTCCTCGTGTCCTTTTTCACCACTTGCAGAAGCTGTAATCAGTCCAATTGGCTTGTCAGAAAATACCGCAGTCGAAACACACCACTCAATTGCATTTTTAAGCCCGCTTGGGATACTAAAAACATATTCAGGTGTACAGATTATGATTCCGTCTGCATTTTCAATTTGATTACGAAATTCAATTATTTTTTCGGGAACATTGTTATCTGTCAATTCCGTTTTAAAATGTGGTAATTCGGTCAAGTCGTCAATTATATTCAAATCAAATTGGGATTTTCCGAGTTCGGCAATTTTATTTAAAATGGAAAGGTTCGAAGAATTTTGGCTTGCACTTCCATTAATCCCTAAAATTTTAAGTCTTTTAGTCATTACAATTTGTTTTGGACCATTTCTCTGATTTTAATTGCTTTTTCAAAATGGTCAAGTTTATGTTTCATAATCCACCACTCTGCAACTTCCATTAATAGTTTTGGGTTATCGTTTTTATTGGCGAAAAAAGCATAAAATGAAAGCCCAACACCTGTTCCTTTTTTCTCAATTTTTTCATTACAAATATTAATTATTTTTTGCCTTATTATTTCATTCATTTTAATAATTGTGAGTTTAATTCTGACTAATGTCAATTACTTGTTTTGACTATCAATTAGTTATTTCTTCTGGTTTTTCGAGATTAAGTTTAAATTTGGCGATATGTTTTTTAATTCTGTTTATCATTTTAAGTTTTCGTTTCTGATCTAAGAATAAGAAATCAGTTGAGGGTTGATAAGGAGCTTTTTTAGTACTCATAGTCCAAATTATTACAGCTAATTTTCTTGTAATAGCACTTATCTTGCTTTTCGATTTTTCTGTACATTGATTGCTAACTTTTTATTTTTGCAAGCATTGTGCCTTTGTGAAAATACAACAACCATTGGATTAAAACTCTAACTGCTTGTTATGGTCACATATATCGTGTTGGATACAGTTTTTTATTTCTATCGGGATAATATTTTGAAATGGTTCTTGATTGGCTTTAAATTCAAATCTATCAAATGCAATAGCAGATTTATCATTTTCAATTTCGGAATTCACTAACCTTTCCAAAAATCTAATTCCGTTAGCATCTACTCCGTAATAATCTAAAATCACACTATCATTTTTATCAAAAAGAGCTTTTATAATTAGTGCTTTTCTATTAGTAAAACTCAAATGCTCGAATTTATCCTTTAAACTAATTCCGATTTCTTCTGCAATTTTTTTCGCCTTCGATTTATCAATTCGCATTTTATTGATCAGATATTTATTAACAGTCAAAGAGTTTAATAATTCCATAACTGTATGCTGTCGGTAGTTTTTTGCCCATGGAAAATCGGTTTTTTGATTTTGAAAACGTTTAATTAATTCAATAGCCAAGTCAAAACCTAAAGGCAAGTTTTTGGCATCAAAATTTGGGATGTATATTCGGATTAGATTTCCATTTTTCAATTCAAATTCAGGAATAGAAATTCCATTTATTTTAAATTCTTTGTTATGAAAAATACTGTTCGTCATAATTGTACCCACGGTCTAGTATAAGGATAGTAGCGGATTTTACCTCACTAACTTTTCGGATAAACACAGACCTTTTTTATACTTACTTTTATTATAGCGATTAAACCGCTAGTATTTTTACATTGTTGTTCGTTTGTGCCTTCGTACTTTATTTTGTGTTTAATTTTTTCCTTCTGATATAAATTCCAACTCCATAAGAAATCAATAATGGTATTGATAAAATTAACGAAATTCCAGTAAGTAGCATTAAGACCATATAAGAACTATCGTGTGGAGTTGGGTTTCTCATTCCTCCCATAATATTAAAAACAACTCTATGTAAGTTTAATATTGTTAATAGGGATATTATAATACATATTGGCATTAATGTAACAGTAATAATATTAATCATACTTAATTTCGTAAACTGTTTTAAAAAGTAGAATAGTAAGGCTAATCTCCATGCTGCAACAATTGCTAAAAACCAAACATTTATAGTGTTTGAAGTTTCAATTGAAAGAAATTTTTCTACAGGAATAGCATAAAAGATTGCAGGGAAGGAGGTAAGACCAATAAAAGTTAACACAGTAAAATAACTCCAATTTTCTATTTTGAATGGAATTAAGATTAGCCAAATAAATAATGCCAATACAAAAATGTAAATGACAGAACCTAATCCTAGATGTTGCATCAAATTTGCTCCACTATCATCCCAATATCTTCCCATTCCAACTAGCCAAGTGCCAACCAAACCTAAATAGAAATGCTTTATATTAAATTTTAACATTTCTTTTCTGGTTAACTTAAAAGTTAACAGTTTAATTAAGGTATTAAATAGACTCATATAGATTCGTTTTTTTTCTGTTTAATAGTGTTTTTTTGAAGTGCTTTTTTCTATCTGCAACAAGCTCTTTGGAATAGACATTTTCCATTAGATTTTCAAATTCTGTTTCAAGTTCTATTACTGAAAAGTTTTTCGGAATAAAATTCACATCAAATAATGTGCACTTGTCCCAATAGTTCTCAGTTAATAACCTATCTTCTTTTTTAAGTTGATTATATAATTCAGTTCCTGGAAATGGTGTCAATAAAGTTATCTGAACTTCTGATAGGTTACTGTCAATTATAAATTGCTTTGTTTCTTTAAATGTTTCTTTTGTGTCTGTATCAAATCCAAGAATAAAACAACCATTAACAGATATTCCGTAGGATTGAATTTTGTCAATAGCTTTTAAATAATTATCAAATTGTTTATGTTTCCAATTACCTCTATCAATTCCTTTCAGTCCATTTTTATTTGCGGTTTCAAATCCAATTAAAATTTGAGCACAATTGGATTTTGCCAAAAGCTTTAATAACTCATCATCATACGCAATAGAAATATCCGTTTCAGTAAACCATTTGATTTTATATTTTGCGAATAGGGTTAACAATTCTCTTGACCATTTTTTGTCTATAAATGTATTGTCATCTGCTAACTCGATAAAAGGCCTTTCCCAAACTTCAAGTATTTTGTTTAATTCCTTTTCAATTTGCAATATTGATTTCTTTTTGTAGGAACTTATAGTTCGAGAAGCTGCACAAAAACTACAGTTTAAAGGACAACCTCTAGTAGTTTGAATTGTTAACCTATTATACCTTGAAATGTCAAGCAATTCATATTTTGGTATTTTACAAGAATTGAAACGGAAAGTATATTTTGAGTTTGAAAGCGAACTATAAAAAGGTTTGATTGAATTGTTCTCAAAGTCGTTAAGAATTGTTTTCCAAATTATTTCGCCTTCTCCTTGTATTACAATGTCAGCAAATTTTTGTGCTTCATTTGGAACTGCTGAAACGTGTAATCCACCAATGGCAACTGTTATTCCAATATTTCTGAATCTTTGGCTTAATTTATACGTTTCATTAATTCTAGCAGTTAATGAAGAAAATGCAATTATATCTGGTTTTTTATTAATTATTTCTATGATTTCAGATTCTGAAAAATTGTCTAATTCTTTATAAATTACTTCCCAATTTTCAGGTGTGTGAGCTGCAAGTGTCAATAGACCTAAACTTGGGAGACTTGTAATTACTTCGCTTCTTTCTACAAATCCGGGTAAAGTCAATCCAAGGTCAAGTAATCGTTTGTTATAAACTCTTACACCACTCATTGAAATTAAAATGACTTTGTATTGTTTCTTCATTTGCAGGTTTTTTCGGTATGACGCACAACGTTATAAATATGTCTCGTGGTTGTGCAAAATGTTACCTAATCGTTAATACTTCCGCGCAGATTTAAGATACAAATCCGCTATCAGGTTTTATTTTTTATCTGCATGTTTAAGCACTTTGTTAATCATTATTTTATTGAATTTTTCAGATTCTTCAAAAGGTGGATTATGTCCAGATTTATTAAAATCAATAAATTCTTTTTGAGGAACTTTTAATTGGCCAAAATATTTTTTTGCTTCCGAATATGATGTGGTATAGTCTGCTATACCTTGTAAAAAGTATGTAGGCACTTTTAATTCTGTTATTTTGGTTGTTAAATCAGTTTTCAAGACTGTAGGAAATAATTTGTATAGTGATAGCATACTGCCATCCATAAAATGTTCTTTATCATAATCAGTTAAATCTTTACTTTCGGCAAAGGCGCTCATCATCATTTTCGCTCCATCCATTTCGAACATTGCACCTCCGTATTTACCCAAATACCCTCGTTGTTTAAAAATCCAAGACATAATTTCCTCTGGCGTTTTATCGTCTATTGTTAACTGCCCTAATTTGTTCAGGTCATCAATAGATTCAATATCATTTGCCTCTTTGGCTTTTTGCAAGACAAACTCGTAACCCAATTGTTCGCTTATTAATTGATTTGCTATTTGTCCAGTACCTATGTATGCATAGTAATCTTCTGGGTACTTGAAAACTGTATTGATACCTAAAAATGAACCCCAAGAATGTCCTAACAAAAATATTTTTTCCTTTTTAAATTTTTTCTTTAGATAGCGTGTAAGTTGGTGTGCATCTTCAATCATTTGGGGGACATTTATTGTAGAATTTGGAATTTCCTTGCTAAAAGATTTCCCTGCACTACGTTGATCCCAATGAACAACTAAAAAATGTTTTTCGAGTTCACTATTATATTTTCTGAACATAGGCATTTCTGAGGTTCCTGGTCCACCGTGAAGAATTAATAATAATGGATTAGATTTTGATTGTCCACTAACAAGAATGAATTGTTCTATTCCTTCAATTATTACATATTTCTGTTCCGAAATACTGTCACTCTTTATAGTTTCAACTTCAACATTCGTCTTGTTAGAAGAATTTTGTTTGCAGGAAGTTAGAACTAAAGTAACTATAAGTATGGGTGTAATTACTCTTTTAATAGAGTATAAAAAGGTTGATTTTTTAATACATATTTCCATCTTCAATTTTTCTCAAATTCTGACTAACGGTAAAATTTACTCTTCGAATTTACTCTAAAATTTCATCCGTTAGCTTAAGAAGTTAATAGAGTTTCTTTATGTAGGGAATTAAACACAACGGTTTGAATAAACCATCATTTTAATGTGGTTTATTTTGTGTTGTACAACGTTTATTTTTCATCAAACTTCCAACTTGATTTCTCCATAATAACTTTCATTCTACCTTCATGCTCCTTTCCTCGATAAAAAAAGATGGCTATGGGTTTTTTCTGATCAATTTCACATGAATAATCATCCAGCCCTAATTTTTTCCAGTATTTGAAAGCCTTTTCCCATTCTCCGCTACTTGATATAATATCTACCATTCTGTTGCTATATGCGGTTTTTAATAATTCAACTGAATCTAATTCTACAGCTAATTTTACTATTTCAATCGGACATATAGTGTTTTTCTTGCTTTCTTGGGAGAACAAAGTAGAAACAGTCAATAGAAATAGTATGATGAATGTCAGTTTCATTAGTTGTAAAACGTATTTTACTTAGTTGTTAATTTCCAATTTTCTAAAACTAAAGAAAGAATAATATCATTCCACATCTCAAAGTTGGTCAATTTAGGAAGAATTGGTATTATACTTGTTGAAATCCATTTATCGTGCCCTACAATAAACATATGAGCATCATATGTAAGTGTTTTTTCAAAAGGATTTGTTATGGTAAGCATCATCCTTTCACTTTTTTGGTTTTTTACTTCCTGTTTAAATTCAAGTACAATAGTCTTTTCCGGATTAAGGTTTTCTTTCACAACTTTCATTGCTATGATACTATCTTTTGATATTTCAACTTCGATATTTATCTTTTCTGTTGGGTAAATTTGTAAAACATTTTCCTTAACAAAATAGGGGGTTTTATCAATTTTTTGTTTGTAAAAATTTATAGTGTCTATAGCAACAGTCAAATCAAACGATTCTCTGTGAGATTTTTCATTTTGGCTATTAGTCACCCATACAGAGATTAAAATTACAAATAAGGTTAAATATTTTTTCAAAATTTGATTCTCATTATGTTTTACAATGTTCCGGCTATGGTTAGTGCAGGAATTAAAAGTAGTGAACTTTTGATTAAGCACTTAGCCAAAACTTTTTATTCTGTTTTAGCTTTTTCTTTATAATGCCCACCTAAGGACTACGACTACCAAAAATATGAAATAAAAACAAAGTCGTAAATCAAAAGATTTGGCGGACTTAGTTTAAAACCCTAAACTTTGGGTTAAGCGCCAAAAACCGTATTAATTATAGGACATCGTGTTAGGCATAGTTTTATTTTTCTATTAGTATCCATTCTGAAAAAATTGCATTATCATCAATCAAACTTCTATATTTTTTTATCTGTCCAGTACAATAATGCTTGTAAGTTTTTAGGTTCCTTTGGTATTCTAGTTCATCATATTCGTCATCATCAACTAAACCACATCCGCGACCATACATTCTGAGCCTATTATATTCTTCAAATTTTTCTTTTGAAAATGTTTTGTTACTATCCGAATCCATATTGATATTAATAATTGTATCAGAAACTATTTTATAATTAAAAACCTCCTGTTTGTAAAATGCGTTCGTAGTTTTAATTAGAAGGCTATCGTCTATTAATTCTTTCGAACAGATAGATGAATAATAAATTCCGTCAAAATCTGATCGCATTGCTTTAATCAGTTTATTTTCTTTATTCATAAATTCAACAATTACAAGGTGTAAAGTGTCCTTAGAGTTTTTATCAGTAATTAACCCTTTAATTGTATAAAATTTTCCATTGTCATTTTTTTTATTTGTTTGAGCAAAGGAATGTAAATTAAGTATTAATACAATTATAATTATTAAATGTGTTCTCATTTTTGAATTCTGACTAACGTCAAATTATTATTTTAATATTTAGTTGTTTAGGGTTTAGTCAATCTTCCCAAAAATTCGCTCAATTCCTATTCTTTTTTTAATGATGTTAGCAATAGAAATTAATAGAGTTTCTTTATATGGGGAATTATGCATTATTTGTTGTCTTTAGTTTTTTGTTTCCGCATGAAATATTTTAAAATATTCTTTAAACATGAACTTTCTATTCCGTTTGTAGCCTGTTAGTTCTGTCAATATTTCCAGATCGATTAAATCTTTAATTAACCTATTCGCAGTTGATGCTGAAATTTGTAATAGTTCTGAAACTTGTTTTGAATCTATAATTGGTATTTGAAAAAGTTGTTTCATTAATAGTTGACCATTTTTAATCTTACTTCCTAATTTAGGTAATCTTACTGTTTCAATGTTATTCTTCAAGGCTATAATATCTTTAAACACTTGTATTGATTCTTTCGAAGTTTCGATAACACCAACTAAGAAAAACTTAACCCATTGTGTTAAATTACTTGTAAGACGCACAGTCATTAAATTATCATAGTAATACCCTTTATTTTTTTCAAAAAAATCAGATAAGTAAAGAGATGGTTTCTTTAACACATCATTACTAACTAAATAAAGTGTAATTAAAAGTCTGCCAAGTCGACCATTACCATCTAGAAATGGATGAATTGTTTCAAATTGATAATGTGCAATTGCTATTTTTATTAAGTGAGGAATATGATTCTCTTGATCATTAATAAATTTTTCTAAGTCACTCATTAATTCAATTACTTCTGAATGATGCGGAGGAATAAAAATAGCATCTTTTAATGTTACTCCTATCCAGTTTTGACTTGTCCTAAACTCACCTGGCATTTTATGCTTTCCTCTTACTCCAGAGAGAATTATTTTATGGGTATTCCTTATAAGTCGGCTTGAAATAGGTAGTTTTTCTAATTCTTTTATTGAGATGTTAATTGCTTTTATATAATTTTGTACCTCTGCCCAATCATCTCTTTTTTCAGGATTGATATCTTCTTCTTTAACTAGGGCTTCCTCCATATTTGTCTTTGTTCCTTCAATTCTACTAGAAGTTGTTGCCTCTTTTAGAATATGCATTGTAATAAAGAAATCAACATCAGGAATAATCTGTGAAAAAGCATTCAATTCTCCGATTAGTCTATTTGCTTCTGATAATAATTTATTCACTTCGGGAGTTGATACAATCCATTCGTGATTAATTTTCTCAGGGGAAAATGATTTATATTCTATTTGTTTAATGTGCTTTCCAGAAATGAAATCATTTAAATCCATAATTTTATTTTTTAGCTAAAACACAAATATAATATTTTATATTTTCAATTAATTGGAATAGTGAAAATAAGTATTTTCAAATTTTCATTAAATGCGAATTTAGAAATGATTGATTTTTTATTAATGCCGACGTGTTTGTGTAAGGAAAGTTGCGTGTTTTAAGCGCTAAAGTTCGTAAGTAGGCTTTTATCAGCAATTTTTTTTATAGTGTTAGGCACTGGCTTTATTTTCCCCCCAATAACCTCGATAAAAACCCTTGTTTTACTTTTTTCTCCACAATCCAAATCGGTTTATCTGATGGTCTTATTATTTTAGTATTCGCACCAGATTTACCCCAAGGGAATCCAGTTTTAATTGGTTGGTCGGTTAAATCTGCTACCAAAAATATTTCTGGTAAATCAACTTGCGCATTCTCAAACTTATAATCCTTTTCATTTCTTTCCATTATTCCGACTTTTTCAGTCCAAATTTCCATTACTGTTTTTTTGTGAATTATATTAAGAACTGATTCGTTTTCTTTTTTTATAAATTCGTGAATTTGCTCAATAAATTCGCTTAAATTCTCAGAATGTTTAACAATAACTGCTGGGTCATGGCAAACATAATATACTGAATTCCAATTTCCTTTTTTATCGATGTCTAGAATCCAAAAATTGCCAAATTCATCTCCTGTAAGTGGAATTGAATTAGGGAACATTTCTTCAAAGCCAAATTGGCCATAGGTATCAAATCTCACTGCTTCTAATCCATAAAAATCAAATCCTATACTAAACTTCAAGAGTTCTTCTATTTCTGATGGAAGATGATTATTTGGAAGCTGTTTTTTGTATTCTGAAATTTCTTTGTTTGTCATTCCATCCAACAACTGTATTTTATATAAATCTCCGTTTTCAGATTCATACTCATTACCTAAAATAGATTCTAATTTTTGTTTTGGATTCATTTTTCGTTTGAGTATTTTGTGCTTGTGCCTAACGGCTCTTGTATAATGCATATGCATTATACAAATTGTTGTAATACGTTTTATTTCTTTTATTTTATCTTAATGATATTCTAATTTTCTAACTATTTTACTAGCTCTATATTGATAGAATTTAGTCGTCCAATTATCATATTTATCATATTCATACTCATATTCAAATTCATTATTATCATACTTTAACTTAGAAGGTATTTTTTTGTCACTTATAAGATTAATGAACATTTTTAGCATTGTACTTTCATCAAAAGGGTTCTCTTTTATATATGCTTTATATACATTTTTTTTGGTAACATCATTTTTGGCATTTAATAAGAATGTTTTCATTTCAAATTCATAAAACTCATTATTACTGTAATGATATATGTCTTCACGTATTAGATTGTTGTTTTTGTCATAAGTATAATAATGAATCATCTTATTATCATTAAGGTTCTCGAATTTTTTAATTTTTCCATGTATATTATATTCAATCCTATATTGTAATTCTTTTGATACTAAATGGTTATCTTTATCTATATTGCCTTTTTTATCAAATAAATGTTTGTTTTTATATTCTAGAAAATAGACATCTATATTATTTTTGTTTCTTTCATAAATAATACCATACTTGTCAAAAAGACTCATCTTTATTTCTTTACCAAAATAATAATCCCATCTAAAATCTTCTTCCTCTATTTTTTCTGTTTTTATTACTTTATTCCAAACTCTATTAAGGACATTTGTCTTTTTAGAGTCAATTTTATGTTTTTTTGAATTTCTGTAGTAGTATGCATAGGTGCCTAAAAATACTCTTTCTATAATATTCCCTTCTTTGTCTAAACTATACTTGGATGGTCTATACCCTTCAGGGTATCTAATTGAAGATTCTTTATATTCATTAGAATTATAATCATATACATACAATTTAGTGATTAAATTTTTTACATTTCCTTTAACGCTATGTAAATAGCCACGATTAATTTTAAGGTCATATATGTTGTCTTCAGGATTATACTCTATGATTTGAGAGAAGCAAATATGACAACTACAAAAAAGATTGATGATTAAGTAGAAAGTGACTATGTATGTTTTTTTTAGCATAATTTAAAATAAAATCTAAAGAAATTTTGTCTGGTCTATTTCGTAAATCTTTAGGACGAGCAAAATGTATTACAACGTCTCTTGTATGTTGCGTTTGCCTACCGAAGGCGGCATATGCAATATACAAATTGTTGTAAGTAGTTGTTATTATTTAGTTAACCTATCTGTTTGGTGAAAGGCTTCGATTAGTTTTTTATTAGACTTTAAATTGGGGATTAATTCTCTATCTTCCAATAAACAGTAACATTGATCTATTTTAAATGGAGTTGCTAATTCAAAATCTCCTTTCGATAAATCGGAATGAAAATGATAGGTTGAATACCAATTTACAAGGGAGCTACTTAAACTTGAAACAAAATACCCCGTAAATATTGGTTTTCCACCATAGGTTATAACGTACTGTTGACCATCCCAAATATACTTTCTGTCTAGGTTTTTTATTATTCTATCAAGTCCACTTTTACTTATTCTTAACTCACCTTTTTGTACATTGAAGTTCCCTATTTCTGAATCGTAAACAATAGGATTCTTATTTAAATCAATTTTTGTAGCAATAAATTTTCCCTTAGGAGCTATATTATTTTGGATTGTATCCCATTCTTTAGTCACGTATCTACTCATAAAAAAATTGAAATCTTTTTCAGGAACATTCTGTTTTATGTACTTTATTAATGAATCAGATTTAGTAGCTATTATTGAATTAGCATTTAAAATTCTTTTATTCGTAAGATAGATTTCTATTTTTTTATTTTCCTTTTCTACAGTTTCCTTTTTAGAACAACTAAAAAGAAAAAGTGAAAGAAAAAGTATTATTAACGAATTAAATTTCACTTTGGGATTATTAGATTACTTACAACGTCTCGGCTATGGTTAGTGCGGGAATTAAAAGTAGTGAACTTTCGATTAATCACTTAGCCAAAACTTTTTATTTTGTTTTATCTTTTTTGTGTAAAGCCAAATCAAAAGATTTGGCGGACTTCGTGAATATACCCAAACTTTGAGTAAAGCACCAAAACCCGTATTAATTATAGTCATTGTTAGGCATAGTCATCTTATACGCTTTTTGTATAAAAAATAACCAGTCAAAATCTTTTTTTATTTTAATATCATCTCGAATTTCTTTAGCACTATTTGCTAAACTTATGGGGTTAACAGGAATTGGTAATGGAATATTTCCTAAAATACCTAAAATAGAGGTCTTTTTTAGGTTTGGTTTTTTTCTGTCAATGAAGTCAAATTTTGCGTCATTTATAAATTTATTTAAATCGGATTGAAATTTCTCTACATCTTTCGTTTTTAAGAAGTCTGTCGTCCAATCAAATATTTTAAGCCTAAAGTCTTTTATAAATTCAGATTTTCTTAAAATGATTATTTCATCCCAAGATAAGCCTCCAAAATCGATAAAATTAATTTTTTCTATTTCTCTAATAACGTCACCTTTATCAAACCTCTTTTCATTTTGATATGTATGTCTAAATGCTTTTTCGTGAATTTCAGAAAATAAAGCTGAGAAATCTTTAGATATTTCATTAGCTAGAGATAAAGTTTGAAAATCATTGGAAATACCACCAATGTATCCTTTTAACTCTTTATATTCATATCTTCCTAATTTCGATATAGAGCTTTTTCCAACTTTTTTCAAATAATAATCAGATACAAATTCAATATAATCACTTGAGTTTTCTCCTCCCCACATAGAGTCTTCGTGCTTGGGTTGCTCATTGATAGGTTTTTTATTGTTGTCATCACTTATAAAATCCTTAATAGAAAGTAATATTTTTTCAAGGTCAGCTTTATTCTTTATAACTTCTTTTGAAGCACCATTTAAGTAATGGAGTTTATCAAAACCATAAATTTCACTACCATCTGCTATAACTAACTTGTCAAATAAAATTGCATTTCTTTTCAAAAATAAGCTAGGGTTTTCAGAATAATATTCGGAGTGGAGTATTTGACTTTCGATTGTATAGATTCCGTACTTCATTTGTTTTTTGATTATGCCTAACACTGTTATATGTGCAATATTACACATACATCCGTTTGTACTTATTTATAAACATTTGTAAATGTTTGTTTTGTCATAATGTTGTATGATAAAGGTATTGCTAAATATCAATAATAAAAACATATGCCTTACAATACTAGTAGATTTTGTAATTAATCTGAGAGAAAAAGTTGTGATGACCTATATATTTAGAAAAAAGATTGGACTTGAAGTTGCCCTAAAATGATCTCACAGACTTGTGTCGAATTAAGTTTTATACAAATCTGTGAGGGCTAGAAACCTTGTTATAATTACTTCGAAACGTTTGGTGTAGTACTTAGTTCTTTAATTTTGTTTTGTATTTCTTTATTTTCTTCAAATTCTAATGATTTTTTGTAGTATTGGATCGCATTGACCGTGTCATCCATATACAGATATTTATTGGCAAGACTTACATAAGTATTTGCCTCTTTAGGAAACAATGCAGTATTAAAATCCAATACAGCTATGGCTTCTTCTTTTCTATTATCATAAAAAAGAACACTGGCATAGGTGTTTAATTCATACAAATTTTGAGTTTTATCCTTAAATTTTTTTACTAGTTTTTTGGTGTTTTTAAAAATATAGGAAGCTCCATTTTTAGTAAGAATATCATTCATTAGAATTACCGAACTATATTTTGGAGTATAGTTTTTAGAAAGTATAGCGAGTATATCTTCTTCTAAAGTGTTTTTTGGAGATTCTACAATACGATTGACCTCTTTTCCATCTTTATAAAAAATTAGAGTAGGTACCCGATGTATATTCAAACCTTCGTGTTCTCCTCCTGGACTTTGTTTATACGCCTCCCGACTTCGATCTACAGCTATAGTGGTGAGTCGATCTAATGGGAAATTACTTTCTTTTAATATTTTGTATAAACGAGGGACCTCACGTTTGCTATCTCCGCACCAGGTACCCATAAAAAGGGTAATCGTATACGAGGATAAATGTGTTTTTAAGGAGTCTATACTACTCTGTTTTGGAGTGTATTCTTTATAGTTTTTTGAGAACCACTCATTATACGGATCTTGTGTTAATCCCTGATTATTGATTTTACCAAGAAGCATAGGAGAGCTTCCTTCTGCTTTGATCTCATGATTAAAAGATTGAGCAGAAAGCGTGATTATGGATAAAATCATGGATGTAATGACACATATGATTGTTTTCATGTTAAGAAGGTGTTTATTATTGTTGTAAATAAGGCATATATAATCTCCTCCCATCAGGAGGAGATTTAAGGTTTAAGAATTGTTTCTCTCTTATCGAGAACTAATCGATTACAATGTTACGACTAGTCTATTTGCTTATAGGAGCTCCGCTTACAGCCTTGATTCTAGGAGTAACCATGGCTTTGATTTTAAGTATCTCTTTGCCTTTTTCGGTATTTGCGGTAATTGTTACTTGTTTGTTTTGTAGATTGGGTTTACCATTAGAGTTAAAAGTAACCATCATATCTCCTGTTGCTCCCGGAGCAATGGGTTCCTTTGGCCACTTAGAAACAGTACAACCACAACTACCTTTGGCACTTATAATAACCAATGGAGCTTTACCGGTATTAGTAAAGGTAAATTTATGTTCTACAATATCACCTTCATTAATAGCTCCGAAATTGTGATTGGTTTCTGTAAAAGCCATTACCGGAAAATCTGAGATTTTTGTATCTCGATTTTCAGAAACGGTAACGTTTTCTACGTTTATCTTTTTGGTAGCATCATCCTTACAAGATACTACAGCCATTACAAGTAGGCTAGCTAAGATTAGGAATTCTTTTTTCATGATTTCGATTTTTAAAATTATTAAAACATTATTTTTAGATAAGAGATATTAAACCTATCTCATATTAAATGGTACTTTATTAGCTTACCGGGAGAGGGGCTAGTATTCTGATAATTATTTAATTTGTTTAATCAGTGTAGACATATAGTTATTAAAACTACTTTTTGTTATACCAGTTACTTCTTTTAGAACACGAAAATAGTCTTCGTTTTTTTTGCCACAACTCAGTAATTTTAGGATTACAGAAAAATCTTTCTCTTTGTATAATTCTTTAACTAGTAATGCATTGAGTGTGTAGTCTACTCGTAATGCCTTATTTTTTTCGTTGCCATAATTTTTGTTCTCATTATAAAGAGTTAACCAGTTAGCATCAGGATTGGAAAGCACAAATCGTTTGAATTTTTGAAGAATTTCTTCCCAACTATAGCCCCAACTACCTCCATATAAAAAAGCACAACCTTCATCAACAGGTTTATATATCTTATTTGCAGGCAGTATTTTTCGTACTCTGCTGTGCCATAGGTCATGAGGGTCAAAATCTCTATAATTAGATGCAATAACGCCGTTAATGATTAGACTATTACCGTTTTCATAGGCTTCAATAGAATTATGACTATACCCATTATAATCTAATTTGAAATCTACACCAATTAGTTTCATGACCTCATTAAAATTTTCAGCACAATAGAATTCCATTGGTTGTTCTGGGATATTTAATATATTATCGTATTCTGCAATCTTCGAAGTGTATGCTATTGCTTTGGGTAATTCGAAATCATTCTTGAAATAAAAAGTGGTATTCTTTATTTTTTTTGTTTGCCAGGATACTGTATTCCTTTTTAGTGGAGAATAGAAGTAAAATTGGCCATCCCTCTCTTGAGCCATTATACTATAATTTGCTCTTAAAATAGGTTCAGTTTTATGTAGGCCGAGGTAATAAAACTGAATTAAATATTCTGTTTCATTGATTTTGATAATATTATTTAAATAGCACTTATAAAATTTTTCGTTTTTAAATTTGGTACTTTTCTCAATGTTTTTTATTTCATCAAGTAAAATTGAGGTTTCTAATAAATTTTGAGGTAAAACAAATGTATTCTCCCTATTGAGTCCTTCTTTTAAATTAAGAAACCCGCCTAATGATTTAATTAGCGTATTGGTTATGATCGAATCTTTAGGTAGTCTTGTGTTTTTAGGAACCAGAACAGAACTGGTTTGCCCATTTAGATTGCATAAAAATATAGTATAGAGTAGTAGTGTAATCGTTGTTTTGTTCATTTATTTTGATTTTGATAGCAATACCAAAAATGAAAACATAAGAGAACAAAATCAATAAAAATAGGTTTGAAAAGGGGACTAGACCCCAGGTGGATTTTTTATTACTTCTTCATATTCAATGATTTAACTTCATCTCTTGAGCTCACGTCAAGTTTTTTATACAGATTGTTGATGTGAGTTTTTATAGTGCTTATACTCACAAACATGGTAGAAGCAATCTCTTTATTAGTCTTATCATCAAGGATAAGGTCTAATACTTTTTGTTCTTGCTGTGTAAGATTTTTTTCAGAATTATGAGACGTTTTTACCTTTTTTCGGTAGTTCAGAAATTGAAAAATATTAAGTACTATAGCACATGCCAACACTATCCATAGCCACAAGTTTTTATATGAAACTTCCCTGGGGCTAATCATAAATTTATCTGAAGCTAATTCTGCTTCATATCGTTTGGTATATGTACTACTGGGGTATTTTTTTTGTAATCGTTCTAATAGGTTATCATAGTATACATTTTGCTTTAGATCTTCAAGATAATGAGCATATAAATTATTGGCTTTATCTGATAAAAAAGCATAAACATAAAGCTCTGTGAGTGGTTCATTTTGATCTTTTACAAAACGTTGTAGTGTAGCAAACCACTTTTTTTCATTGATCTTACGATTGGCTTCACTTCTATATGAAGCAAAGGCAAAACGCATTTCACCTATGATAGAGTCGACCTTGATAAAAGCATTACTTTTTTCGTTATTCGAAACAATTTTACAAAACATTTCATTATCAAAAGAAAAAGGTAAGGTAAGAGCATCTGTGTTATTTGCAATAAATAGAACTTCTTTACTATAAGGACAAAACCCATTAAAATGAATTGGCTTTTTTTCATCTTCAGAACATCCTTCTATATGAATCCTGTACATATGGTTTTGCAAAGGAAGATTATCTCCCGAAAAGCTAAAATATCCCATGGAGTCACTTACCGTTTTCTGAATAATCTGTTCGGGATAAACCCCTGATAACTTCCTGTAGTCCTCTATCAATGATAGATAAATATCTCCCGACCAGTTTTTTTTATCGACATAGCCAGAAAATTCATATTGCGCCAAAAGTATTTTGGGACTGATCAATACAATAAAGTATAGTATTAGAAATGGTAATTTCATGCATTTAAATATTTTCAAAACTTGTTATTGCTTGTTTCATTGTTTTTAATTTTCAAGCCAAGTTAAAAATATAGAAATTAATTTTACAGTAATATTGTAACATAATAAAATTGTCGTCTACTTATAAGTATAACATTTAATTTATTTTACATTACAAACTATGAGTATCTGGAGAGTTATATTGGCTATTTTTTTTCCACCGTTATCAGTATTAGATAAAGGTTGTGGATCTGTCGTAATAGTATTGTTGTTAACTATTTGCGGTTGGGTGCCAGGAGTAATAGCGGCATTGGTTATACTTAATAATCCAAAATGACAGAAAGCTCTTCTGACTTTTCTACAGAAAGCAAATAACGCAGTAAAAAAACAGAATTATTGTGATGAATCCATAATACAATAATTGTGGCATGCATTTGGTGGTATAAATTCAAATCTAAAATCAAGTCTTTATGATTAGAAAGTTATTTTTGTGTGTATTAACAATCTCGTTAACAGCTTGTTCTTCAGTTAAAAAGTATAATCAACAAATTAGCGAACTTCATAGCCCAGGAGAAATACACGATGATATAGATTTTATATATCATAAATTACAAAAACTACATCCGGATTTATATTGGTATATAAGTAAGGATTCATTGGATGAAAAAATAAACACACTAAAGAAAAATATAAAGAAACCTATATCCAGCATTGCATTTTATAAACGATTAGCCCCAGTAATTGCTAGTATACGACAGGGACATACAGCAATCTATCCTCCTTATAAAAAGCAAACAAAAAAAGAGAAAAAAATGAAAGGTAGAAGAAGCTATCCTTTTAAATCATTAGCTTTTCATAGTGTTGACAATAAGATATATGTCGAAAAGAATTACGAGAAAAATGATACCCTCGCAGTGGGTTCAGAGATATTGAGTGTTGATCATGAGAAAACAAGTGATCTATTGCTGTCTTTTCAAAAACTACATACGGGTGATGGCTATAATAGAACATTTATCCCAAAGTATACTGGTCATGGTTTTGGAGTGCTTTATGCCAGAACACATCAGCAAAAAGATAGTGTGCTAGTGAAGTTAAAAGCGGGAGATAGTATTTATTCTCGTTATGTACATGCCGGATATAGTAAAAAGAAAAAAACCGTAAAAAAAGACACCATAACTGTACCAGTAGTAAAACAAAGCAAAGCAGATAAAAAAATAGCCAGGAAAAAGAATAAAGCGGTGCGTAAACGGCACAATAAATATGGCTTTGATACATACAAAAAAGAATATAATAGAAATTTTAAATTTATAACAACAGATAGTACTTCTGCTATCGCTTATATAAAAATAAGAAGTTTTACGAACGGAAATTATAAAGATTTTTATGAAGAAAGCTTCTCAAAAATAGATTCTGCAACTAGTAAAAACCTCATTATAGATTTAAGAGGAAATCTGGGAGGTAGATTAGCAGAAATAGAAGAGCTCTATTCTTATTTGACTGATAAAGAGTATGTGTTTATTGAAAAGGCAAAAATGACCAAACGGCTAAGTTTTTTATATCCGATTTTTCATACTAAATCCTGGATCGGAAAAACCGGAGCTATATTATTCTCCCCGGTATTAACAACATACCAGTTTTTTAAGGTTAAAAAAGAAAATGGAGATCCTTATTTTAAATTTAAATATAGTAAACTCAGAAAACCTAAATCAAATTCGTATACCGGTAAAATTTATGTATTAATAGATGGGGAAAGTTTTTCTGCAAGCAGTATTTTATCTACTCATCTAAAAGCTACCAAACGCGCTACTTTTGTGGGAGAAGAAACAGGTGGAGCATATAATGGTACAATTGCAGGGTTTTTTGCATATATAGAACTTCCTAATTCTAAAATAAATATGAGAGTAGGGTTAATGAAAATAAATGCACCTCATACAGTAGAACCTGATGGTTTTGGGATAAAACCAGATGTTTATATCGAAACAAAAAATGGGATAGATAAAAACCTTGAGTGGGTACTACAAGACGTTAATAAATAAAATAATAGATATAATATATGGTCAAAGAAAGAAGAGTTAGAACGGGTAGAGTAATTATCCTTATTATGATAATAGCTATAACACAAAGTTGTAAGGATGAAAACACATCTTCGCAATCTGAAGTTTTATTAAAGTTATTTAATTTAAAAACGTCTAATGATTGGGTTATTACTATTCCTGAAACAAATGCTAAATGTAAGATTTCAGAAGTTGATACAGATTCTTTACATGTGGTAAAAGGCATTTATGTTGATGGAAACGAACGAGGAGAAGTTGTTGTCGATTATTTAAAAATAACAACCTTAAATCAATCTTCTGAAAATGAACAATATTTTATGGTTCCTTTCAAAGTTTCAAATCAGGGATCAGGTATTTTTAATTATATAGGTATGTTTGTTTTAGATTATGAAGATAAAACAATTAGGCAGATTGATTCTTATTTTTTAGGAGATAGAATTATAATAGATTCACTTAAATATAATGGAAGCGATACTCTTCAGATTCAACTTAAAACACATTCAGAACAACAAAGCTTCTCTGAAACTCCTGTAGAGACTAAAGAATTGGAAGTTAGTGTCAATAAAAACGGTTTTAAGACTGGTAAATAATTAGTATTTGCAAAGAAACTATGTGTAAAATAATAATTACTACTATACTATATTCTACAGTATATGTTGTACTATTTAATTTGCTTTTATACCATAGATTATTTCTTTAGTTTCTATTAACTCGATATGTAATATTTCTATTGGTTATCACTTTACGTATAGCTGTTGCCAGAGTAAATCTTACATTATCAGATAATGCTGTTATTCCTGTAAAACTATAAATATTACCCCCAAGAGATGTAGCTCCATAAATTGGAGTTTCGTCATTAAACAAGCCATCATTATCGGTATCTACCAGAAGCATTAAATACGATGTGGCAATACCGCTAAGTCCTGTTAGATCAAACCTAACATCAACGCTTCCTACATCGACTGGTGCTCCTAATGTACTGACTTCACTTACTCTCCATACTCGATCTAACCTCGACTGTATGCTAGTAGGTATATCTGTTACATTGTTTAAAAGTAGGTCTCCATTATCATGCCCCCACATCAGGAATTCATTATTACCCAATCCAGATGGGTTTAATATCCTTATGATACCGGTTCCTTGAGAATCATTATGAAGATTAGCCGCATCAACTCTTCCTATCCCCGCAACATCATGGTCATAATTCCCCGCTGCTATATCATCTTCATTATACACATTTATAGGGATTAGAATACTTCCATATTTGGCACTTAAGTAGTTGTCTACAATGATAGTTTGTGCAGTATTAAGGCTGTTGTTATATAGTAAGATTTCTAAAAAATCTCCACTTGCTTCATCAGCACCATTAGAATTTCTACCAATTCTGTCATAAGGAATACCTGCTGTAGTAGAGCCTATATTTAAAACTTGTGTTGCAGCATTTACTCTTACATTAAGATTCGTCGATCCTCCTGCTTTATGGTATGATATTATACTGTTTATACCAAATGGAGAAGCTATTGTAGTAGCATAATCTGCAACTCCATAACGAGTAAAACCAACTCTACTCGTATTAAACCATTGTTCTACTCGTAAAGAAGCAGTTGTGTTATCAAATAAAGAATGAGAATTACCTGTATTAACAGGGTTTATTACAAAATAAGCACTTGCATTAGTAAAAGATCCCGTTATGGTACCGTTCATAAATTGCGCAGCAGCCAAACCAGAATTAAAGTTAACAGCATTAAAAGTTCCTGTTGTATTATAAGTTGGCCGATTTGCTCCCGCCTGGGTAAAATTATTGGTATTACCACTATTATCAGACCAGGTGGATACTGCGGTTCCATTAATAGGGTTATCGGTATTATCACCATCAGCATCTATGTCATCGGATTTTAGCCATACCCTTAAAGAAGAGGTTCCATCAGATGTTCCTACTCCTCCTGGGCCATTTTGCGCAAACCCAATAAAAGACATAGAAAATAGAAGTGCATATATGTGTAATTGTTTTCTCATTTGATAATTATAGAACTCCTCTTAATTGTTTGTGTGAAGAAAGAATTACAATATTTATACTGAAAAACAAAAATAATTCTACCATTGTTTTCAAATTATAGGTAAAATACAAAAAAAAGAAACGTGAAAATAATAAATACGGTTTTTAAGCAAAAGATTACTAATTCTTAACTCAGAGCTCATTATTTTGAATACTTTATAATATTTAATTTACTTTTACATCACAGATCATGAGTGTGTGAAAAGACTAAATGCGATCTATAGTTTTTAATAAAAAAAATAGACCTGTTATATAGTTGTTCTAGTTTAAATAAATAATAAAATATATGAAAAGATTTAGTCTTTGTGTGTTAACTATAATATCATCTTTACTTTTGGTTGGATGTCAATTTTCTGAGAATTTAAATCTGAATGAGGATGGAACAGGGAAAATTACCATAAAATTTGATGGATCAGAACTCATGAAAATGGGAGAAGGGCAAGTTTCAGAAACGAAAAAAGAGAATATTGATTCACTAATAGTTTTTAAAGATTTTTTAGAAGAACATAAAGATAGTATTTCCAAATTACCAAAAGAGATGCAGGAAAGACTACAAAAGTTAAAGGATTATGAAATGCATATCGTAGCAAATTCTGAAGCCAAGAAAATGAATATGGATATGTACAAAGACTTTAAAGATGTTTCTGAGTTAGGTGATGTATTTAGTGATTTTAAAACTGCCATGGTTATTGAAGGCAAGAATAATAAAACTCCGGGAAATGGAAGTACAATGGATCCTCTTGAAGCGTTAACGTCGGAAGAAGGAGGAACCAAAGTGAAGTATAGTTTTAAAAATAACAAGTTTAGTAGAATTACAGAGATTATTGATGAGGAAAAGGTTAAAAAAAGCTTGGATAGCTTAGAAAAAGCCAAAATGTTTTTAGCAAGTTCTAAATATAAGCTGAAGTATACTTTTCCGAGAAAAATAATAAAAATGTCATCAGATAAAGCCACATTTAGTCTTGATATGAAGAGTTTTGTACTCGAAGTCGGGTTTATCGAACTTATGGAAAACCCTAAGATATTGGATGTCGAAGTAGAACTGGAAAATTAAAAAATTATCTCTTCACTTTTTTTTATGATGTATCTTTGTGAACTATGAATAAAAGAATTCAACTTAAGGATATTGGCCGTAAAGATTATAAAGAAACCTGGGGGTATCAAGAAGCTCTTTTTAAAGAGATTTTGGATATAAAAATCAAAAACCGAAGAGAAGCTGCTGGGCTTAGTACACCAAATTATTTTCTTTTTGTAGAACATCCACATGTATATACTTTAGGTAAAAGTGGGGATATCAGCAATCTGTTATTATCAGAAGAGCAATTAAAGGAAAAAGAAGCTACATTTTATAAAATCAACAGAGGAGGAGATATCACCTATCATGGTCCTGGGCAAATAGTAGGATATCCAATTCTTGACCTCGATAATTTCTTTACCGATATTCATAAATATCTTCGTTTTTTAGAAGAAATGGTTATTCTCACTTTGGCAGAATATGATATTAATGCCACAAGAAGTGAAGGAGAAACCGGCGTGTGGATTGATGTGGGCACTCCATTTGCTCGTAAAATCTGTGCTATGGGAGTTCGTGCCAGTCGCTGGGTTACGATGCATGGTTTTGCATTAAATATTAATGCTAATCTGGGGTATTTTGATCATATTATTCCTTGTGGGATTAAAGACAAAACAGTTACATCATTACAAGTCGAATTAGGAGTAGACCATGTAAATGTAGATGAAGTTAAAGAAAAGCTGCTAAAACATTTTAAAACACTTTTTGAAGCAGAATTTGTAAAACAAAAAACAGAAATTTAAATCTTCAGTTTTTCATACTAAAAAAGTTAATCCTGGGTTTTTATATACAATAACGATCTGATCTTTTTACAAAAGAAATGATTAAAATTATAAGTAGAAATGAAGGTATATACTTTTCTTAGTGCCCTTATGCTGGTATACGCATGTAAAACTCAAAATACAGTTGATTCTTTAAAAGAAATAGCGGTTGTTTCTGAACATCAAAATAATAAAGAGTACTGCCCGGAAGGCGGAAACTGTACTATCAAACTTTATAAGAATTCTTCGATGGTACTAAAAAAAGATACCACAGATAGATATTACCCTGTTATCGAAAAAGGAGATGGGATAGTTATCGAATTTAAATTTTTAATCAAAGGACCTGAAGGTACTGCAGATGGAGATTATTCTGAAACGATACATTTTGAAATCAATAAAACTACAGAGACTCTAAGTTTAAAAGGGGAAAAGTTAGAGCAAGTACATTTACTTTTTGGGAAACACTGTTTTTGTAGAGGAGAGGCAGGATATTATAAAGTTAAAGATGGAAATCTGGAGCTTCAAAAATCAAAAGACGAAATCAATATTGATATATCGTTTAGAATACCTGAAGTTTCCCATAAAACCTTTAATATCAAAGAAAAAATAAGCCTTTAATTCAAAAAAGTAAGTGGTGCATTTCTCAATGCACCGCTTACTATAATTAACTATTATCTACTATTTACTCTTGTATAAATTGAAAAGATTTGTACTTACCTTCACCTCCAGGGTTAAGTTTCAGGATATATAATCCCGATGGTAATGCACTGGTATTGATTGTTTTTTGTGCTAATTTACCTTTCATTACGATTTTGCCAAGGACACTTACAATTTCATATGAAGTGTCTTCTTTAGAAACAATTACATTTAGTAAACGATCTCTTCCTATAGGATTAGGGAATGCGAATACTTCTAATTGTTTTGTAGTCGTTGTATCGTCAATGGTTATTGCGGATCTTGCAGAAGGGTTACTGATTGTAAATGTTGTAGCTTCAGAAGCTCCGAAAGATCCTCCAGAGGCTATAGTAGTTCCTTCTGATGTAAAGGTGTAGGATCCATCACCATATGCACAGCAAATACCATCACCATAGGCGTCATTAAGTGTAAAAGTATAAGTCCCCGGATCCAAACACTCTGTAATAGTTAATGTTGATCCATCAGGCTGAGTGTCATATGTTCCTCCTGATGCAATAACTTGACTATTACTATCAGTAATTTGCCAGCTTGTTTCTTGTGGGTAATTATCAAAATTAAGAGTTAATACGACATCAGTACAGGTAGTGCCTGATCCTCCACCTCCACCAAGGCTTACATCATCTATTGCCATATCACCTTGCCAGGTAGTACCCGTAACACCATTAAATCGTAATTGTACAGTAGAACCTAAGTATGTATTTAGATCTACATTAGCAGGTTGCCATGAATTTCCTTGATTTCCTGATTTAGACCAAACTGTAGACCATGTAGCACCATTATCATTACTTGCTTCTAAAGCCAGACTACCCATAGTTGAAGCTCCATACATATGATACTTAAATGAGAAAGTAGCTTTTGTTTGAGCTGTTAAATCAAAGCAAGGAGAATTAAGAATCGCTCTTTTGGTTGGGTAATTAGGTGAAGATGATTCCATATATATATAATGAGTTCCTTCAGAAGCACCAGAAGGTCCTGTATTTCTTGATGGAGTTCCGTTAGTATTTACTGCCCAGTCAAAATCATCTCCAGTTGCCTGTTTCCATGCTCCAAGAGTATTTTCAAATCCTTCAGCATATGGGAATGATGAAATCTCTCCAGTACAAGAAGAACCTCCTGTAGATGGTAAGGTCGTAATATTTACGGTATTACTGGCACTAGATTCGTTGCCCGAAGCATCTTTTGCTTTTACGCTAAAGTTATAAGCAGTATCTGGTGATAATCCGGTAACCTGATAAGAAGTAGTAGTAACGGTTGTGATCACTGTAGTACCTCTATAAACATCATATCCGCTAACTCCTACATTATCGGTAGAAGCATCCCAGGAAAGATCAACAGTAGTTTTTGTAATATTAGAAGCTGCTAAATTAGCAGGAGCTGTTGGTGCTTGAGTATCTGGTTGTGAAAGCGTAGTTGCATTGGCAGTGTTACTGAAATTAGATTCATTACCTGCTGCATCCTTAGCTTTTACTCTAAAACTATATGATGTATTTGCTGATAACCCGGTCACTTGATGTGAAGTAGAGGTTACTGTTGTAATTACAGTATTCCCTTGATAAATATCATATCCTGTAACTCCCACATTATCTGTAGCAGCATTCCAGTTAAGATCAACAGTAGTTTGTGTGATATTAGAAGCTGCTAAACCATTAGGAGTTGTTGGAGCTTGAGTATCTCCACCGCTTCCTCCAGAGATTTCAAAATTAGCATTAGAAATGTCATAGAAAATGTTTCCGGACCCTCTAACCATTATTCTGTTCTGTGTTCCTACAGCATTTGGAACAGTGATGCTATGAGAACCATCATTAGGTACTGCAGAAGCAATTGTTGTTGTATACGTATTTCCTCCATCGGTAGATAATAAAATATCTACGTTTGTAGCATTAATACCATTAGCAGTTGTTCCTGCTACATCCCAGGTAACGGTTTGCGTAGATCCCGAAGCCCAGTTAACATTAGTATTGGGTGCATTAACGACAAAAGGCCCAGCTGCACCTGCAACTGTTATTTTTGAATCGTCGCTGGCACTACTAGCGCCACCAGATGCATTATCTCTTACGGTAAGTCTAAAATTCATTGTTCTGCTTACAGAAGGAACAACCTCCCAGGTAGAAGACGTTTGTCCCGAAATAACTGTAGGTAATGCTGGCATATATCTATCAGGCGAAGCAGTTGGAGTCAAAGATCTAAAAGCAGGACCGTTTGTTGACGTAGCAGCAGGTGGCATGGTTGCAGGTTGTGCATCCATTTGCTCCCAGCAATAGGTTAGGTTGTTCCCCGAATTAGCATCAGATCCATTACCTTTTAATACAAATGGTGTTGAGGCAGGAATCGTATAATCCTGTCCTGCATTGGCAGTAGGGGCTGCATTACCGGTATTACTTTGAGCACCACATGTGCTGTTTCCTTGCGAAATATTCTGCCACATTTCCTGAATGCTGATCGCATGAAAATAAGCATCACTATTGTTTTGTACGTTTGGAGAACAAATACCAGCATACCCCATAATCGTAGAAGCACTTCCTGGCTCTACAGATGCATTAGACCTCTGGCAACTATTGTTTTGAGTATGATTTCCACCGTATTGGTGTCCCATTTCATGAGCAACATAATCTACATCATATGCATCTCCGATAGGGCGGCCACTTCCTGTGATTCCTCGTGCTTTAGAATTTGTACAAGGAGATCTAAGTTGTGCCAACCCTCCTCCTCCGGTGCTAAATGCATGTCCGATGTCATAATTGTTAAAACCAATAGCATTGTCACAAACAGTCTGACTTTCGTTAATTAAAGAGTTTGCATTACTATTACTTAAATTATCAGTATTAGCATCGAGAAAAATGATATCAGTATTATTATTTACCAATACCATGGTTAAAGCTAGATCTCTTTCAAAAATACCATTTACTCGAGTCATGGTAGTGTTTATAGCAGAAAGTACAGCTTCTTTTTTTACCTGATCAGAAGCACTAGAACTAATTCCCTGATTATTTATATGAAATTGTGAATATTCTCCAGTACATGCGATAGCTAATCTAAAAGTTCTAAGCTTACCGTCATTAGCATTTTTTAAAGCATTGAATTGTTGATTAGAAAAGTTTGATTTAACGTTTTCTTCAACAAGACACTCGAAATTATTAGGATCAGCAGGTAAGTCTGCTTTAGCATAACAGATATAACTTCCTTTATCTTTTGTATAAGGGTCAATATAAATAGTTGAATGATTTCCAGAGGTTATCATGGCATGTAAACCAATTTTTGAGAAACTAAATCTGGCAATAGATGTAGGATCATCAATTCCATAACCAACAAAAGATTGGATACTGGGAAATCGTTTTGCGAGCCCTTCTTCAAGAACAGAAGCTTCAAGAATTCTAAATTTTTGTAGTACTCCTTTTGCAGTTGGAAGTTCGATAACAATACCTGAACTTTTTTGCTGTACTCTTGATGGCGTACGTTGCAAGATAGATCTTAACTCTGTAGTGTTTAAGTTAAATAGTTGATACTTAGTTGGAGTTGTTTTTCTAAGTTCTTTGGATTTGGCTTGTGCTTTTGCAGGAGATACGGGACTCCATAGTTGTGCATTAACACTAATACTCACTAAAAAGAACGCGAGCACCAGTATTTTGTTAAAAATACTTGTTTTCATAAATTGAGTTTGGTTTGTGTTAGTAAATTTGTGTCGTTGGCTGTACAACTCCTAAAAATGAAATTTAGTACCTGGGAAATGATATTTAACATAAAATAACAATAATCCGTGTAGATTCTTAATTTAATGTTAAAGAAAATATATTGGTTTATTGCTACAAAATGGTATGGTGAAAATCAATAAAATCTTCTGTGTTATAGCGTTACATGTAAAGTGAATTCTGTCAATAGAAAATCCAAAATCTAAAATCTTGGATTTTCTACTATTGTTATTTTTTTAACAATGGATTAATTTATTTGGTAGATGAGTATTCCATTTTCTTCTCCCTGAACTACAAATTCGAGATTAGGATCTTTATCCATATTGCCTAAACTAAGTACAGAATTACCGTATACTGGGAAATTAGGAAATAATTCAGCATTACTGTCATACAGATACACTTTTTTAGCTTGTATATCAGTAATAGTAATATAAATTTTATTATTGATAAAATAGAGTTTGGGTTCTGTATACACTCCAAAATCGAGTTCAAGAGTTTTGCCTTTTATGGTAAGCTTATTTTCAGAAAAAGTAACCAAGGTTTTATTGGTAGCCACCATTCTATTATCTTCATGTAAACTCAGGTTTTGTTCTACAGCATTACCATCGTTTTGTACTTGAATTAATTTTCCACTTTTGGTGGTAGATGTAAATTTATTCAGGTACTGATACCATTCGTTTTTAGAAAAATCAACTTTTTCTTTTACATTAACTCGTGGTTTACCTAGTCGATCTAGGATCGTTAACTTTCCATTTTTTTCAGAAAGTAAAATATAATCTTTGGTTCCAATTCTAATATGTTTCGGTGGTAAAATAAGATCTGTTTCTGTGTTTTTAAATCTAAATCCAGTTACCGCTTTTGCTTCGGCATCAAACATTTTTATTTCATTACCTTGGGTAATAACAATGCGATAACGTTTGCTTTTGTCATAATCAAATAGGGCAAGTGGTTGTGTAATTGGTTTTTCAAATGTTTTAGGGTACGGTTTTACATCTTTTCCATCACGATCAATTAGGTACATGGTATTAGCAGTACTAAACAATAGTTGATACCTGCCATTTTTGTAAATATCGATTTGTTGAATGTCGCCGAGTATTTCACCATCGATTTGTTTTTTCCAAAAAATAGCACCTTTATCAGAAATTAGATATACATTGTTTTCGATATCCTGTACGGCTACATCCATGCCTTTGGTTCTGTGGTTTTTAACAAGAATAGGTTTGTTTAGAACCTTATTCTCCAAAGTAGTTGATGCTGTTTGTGTTACAGATGTTGCTGCACCTTTAGCTCTGTTTTTTTGTAATATACTATGAATGTGAGCAAAATCATTTTCTTTTATAACCTGTACTATCCCTATTTGATATCCTTTATCTTTAAGTGTTTCCCATTGCGATGAATATTCTTCTTCGGCATTTTTAGAAATATATTCTTTTAAATTTTTGATGTTACCAGCTATTAATATCGAAGATTGATCAGATAAATCCTTTATAATTGCTTTGTAATACTCCTGATCATGGAGTAATGTCTGATTTAGAATATTGGCAATAACATCTCTAAGAGCTTTGGTAGAAGATCCGAAAATGATAAAATCATCTCGAACAAAATAAAACTTGGCTTCAAAATCGTTAACCAAAGGACTAAGGATTTGTGAAAAGGTAGAGGTGCCTTTATAACTATATATCGCTGTATTTCTATAGGTGTCTATTTTATCCCCAGCTAAACTTTCTTGGGCAGTTTCTGGGCTTAGAGAATTTAGAACTAAAATATTTTCTTTTTCCAGAAAAATCATGCCTATTTCAGAAACACCTGATAATATATCGTCAAGATCTCCAGGGATATCTTCTAATTCTCTATCCTGCGCTATAGATAGATTTTTTTTCAATACATCAAAATCATCATACGTATAAGAGATAAACCCTTTTGCGGTAACAGGTGTGACTTTTGAAATCTTATTTTCTTGAGCAATAGTATTATCAAAAATCCCAATAGTACTGGATAATGAATCTTTTTCTATAGCAATGCCATCCAGATACATTGCATCTTGATCTATAGTGGCATCGGCAGATATCCAACCGCTAAAATTTGTCAAGCTTTCCAGATCTGTATTAGGTAGCAATGTATTGTGAATGTTTTGTAGTTTTTTTCCATTGACTAATACAGACAGTGTATTTTCAGTACCGGAAACTTCATATACTTTTTGTAAATCTTTGTCAACAGGAATTGGAGCGGCTTGCATTCGTATTGCATTTTCGATCAATAATTGAGAAGAAGAGGCAATAAGCAGGCTATCCTGTTGGGTAGCAAAAAATGATTCTCCTTTTGATGTAACTTTATAAATAGTATTCTCAGAATAATTTATAGTTTCAATTTGTTTTGTATTAAGCGAATCAGCATTAATTACAGAAGGGTCAAATTTTGAAATATACGTATATTCATAATCATTTTTTCCCAGTGGAGAGAAACATAATATGCTTTCAGTTTGATGAGTTTGATCCAGAATAGATAAGTTTTTGAAGTATTCAAAAAAAGCGATCTGGTTATTGTTTTTGATAAAATTATTATCTCTTAATTTACTGGCAGCACCTTCAAGATCATTGATTTTTATAATAATCTGAGTATCTCTTGGGATGTGATCCAGTAAAGAATTTGATTTTTTCGTTGTATCGTCACAAGAAATAGCAATAAAAATTAAAAGAATTGCAACTATTTTTTTCATTATGCCGATGCGTTTTGTATTCCTGAATTTAGTTGTCAAAATAAAAAAGTTCAATTTCCTGGTTTGCAAAATATAAAGTCTAATGTAATGATCGAAATATAATTTAATATATTTTTTAGAATTTTCTCTTTATTCAGCCTCAAAGATATAACTATTTAAAATCTAGTGTAAGTTGTTCTGGTAATAACCTAAAGCTTTTTCTGTGATATTTGGTAATACCATATTTACGAATGGCATCTCGATGTTCTACTGTTGGGTATCCTTTATTCTTTTTCCAGTTATACATAGGAAACTCTTCATGTATTTTTTCCATAAACTCATCACGATATGTTTTTGCCAATACCGAGGCTGCAGCAATATTTAAATATTTTCCATCTCCCTTAATAACGCAAGTATAGGGTATATTATGATATGGCTTAAATCTGTTTCCGTCTACGATGATATGTTCTGGCTGAGGTTGTAATTGCTCAATTGACCTTTGCATAGCTAAAATAGAAGCATTTAAAATATTGATCTCATCAATCTCTTCCATAAAAACATGTGTAACACCATAGGCCAAAGAAGAGTCTTCTATTATAGGTTTCAGCTGGTTTCTTTTGATTTCGCTAAGTTGTTTAGAATCATTAAGGACCGAATTATTGAAATCATCGGGTAAGATTACCGCAGCTGCTGTGACCGGACCTGCCAGGCATCCTCGTCCTGCCTCATCGGTACCACATTCGAGAATATCTGGATTTAATTTTAATGTAAGCATAACACGAAGATACAGTATGAATAGAATACCTAAAAACTATTTTCACAAATTGAATAAGAAAGTTAATTTAAACAAACAATGAGTATCATTTACTTTCGTTAAAAAAGTATATTTTTGCCACAGTTTAGCATTCTAATGAGAAAAAACATAATATTTATAGTTGCACTTTTATCGGTTTCGATGATTTGGGCACAAAGAGATCAGGAGAGAATAGATGGTACTTCTAATGTAGGAAGAGATGGATCTCAAGAACCTAGAAAATCATTGAGACAACCGAAAACCAAAAAAAAGAAGCCACCAGTTACAGAGTATAAAATCATTACAATAGAAAATGATACGACGTATCTGGATACAACATTAACGATACAAAAGGATTATAAGTTTAATTATCTGCGTAGGGATGATTTTGAACTACTTCCAATTCATAATGTGGGGCAAACGTATAATAGTTTGGCCAAGCGAGAAGAGCGAGATCATATATTACCGCTTATGGGAGCTAGAGCAAGGCATTTCAATTTTATGGAAGTCAAAGATATAGTATACTATCAGGTGCCCACTCCACTTACCGAGTTATATTTTAAAACTACTTTTGAACAGGGACAACAATTAGATGCTTTCTTTACTGTAAATACTTCACCAAGACTTAATCTTTCGATAGCTTATAAAGGTGTGCGATCATTAGGGAAATATCAACATGCCTTAACCAGTACAGGTAATTTTAGGGCTACAGCAAGTTATTTAACCAAAAATGAACGATATAATGTGCGTACACATTTTGTGTCACAAGATTTGCTTAATGAAGAGAATGGAGGATTATCAGAAGAAGGACTAAACCAATATTTAGGCACAGGAGAATTTGTTGGAGAGGGTGACGAATTTGCAGACCGGGGATCAGTATCCGTTAATTTTGAAAATGCCGAAAGCATATTACTAGGAAAGCGATTTTACCTAAATCATCAATTCGCAATATTAAAAAAAACAGATAGTTCTTCTACAGCATTATCGGTTGGACATATCATGGATCTTACAGATAAGAGATTTAAATATGATCAAGCTGCAATTGCTCCCAATGACCTCTTGGGAGCGTCCTATGTAGCTACAAATATTTCGGATAATGTAGCTTTAGAGGACTTTAGTAACCAAGTATTTATAGATTTTACAAATAAATGGTTAGGTAATTTACGTGTACTAGGAGGGAGTTCTAATTATAACTATGGATATAATGCGATTGTAAACCAGGTAAATAGTTCTGGAACTCAAATAAATATAACAAATCGTATTAAAGGAGATGTATATTCTGTTGGAGGAGAGTATAAGAATACGTATAAAGGATTTCAACTATTTGGAGATGGAATGACCATTGTTTCTGGTGATTTCACAGGAAATTATTTCAATGCAGGTGCCGGATATGAACTCAATAAGAAATATGGTATTCAGGCCAAGGTAAGTTCTAGCTCGGTAGCACCAAATTATAATTTTCTACTTTATCAAAGTGATTATGTAAATTATAACTGGCAAAATAATTTTGAGAATATTGAAACTCAAAAAATACAAGTGAATCTTAAAGCAAAAAAAATAGCAGCAATAGAAGCTAGCTATGCTAAGATTAATAATTATACCTATTTCACCAAAAATGCAACTGCTGCTATTGTTCCTTTACAAACTTCAGAGAGTATTGATGTACTAAAGGTAAAGCTTACCCAAGGGCTTAAATATTGGAAACTAGGTCTCGACAATACGGTAATGTACCAAGATGTTGAGGGAGGAGATCAAATATATAACGTACCAGAAATTACGACTAGAAACAGTTTATATTATCATGACCACTGGTTTAAAAAAGCTTTGTACTTGCAAACAGGAGTAACTTTTAAATATTTCACGAGTTATAAGACAGATGCATACGACCCTGTTTTATCAGAGTTCTATGTTCAAAATGTTGAGGAGATAGGAAATTACCCACAGTTTGATATCTTTTTTAATGCCAAAGTACGACAAACAAGAATCTACTTCAAATACGAAAACATAGGAGAAGCTTTTAGGCAAAATAACGAGTTTTCGGCACCGGGATATGCAACACGCGATGCTGTATTGCGTTTCGGTTTGGTTTGGAATTTCTTTTTGTAAAAGAATATCTTTACGGAATAGCATTATGATAAAACAAATGGTTATAAACAAGAACATGCACTTAGTGTCATGCACAATTCCATAAAAATTGAATCTTAAGTTATAAAAAACCTTATTGAGAATGAATTCAGCACAAAAATTAGGATTCTCGGAAAATACCAAACTGTTGATAATACACGCAGATGATGCAGGACTTTCTCATTCCGAAAATAGGGCTACAATTCAATGCTTAGAAAAAGGAATTGTGAACTCATATAGTATTATGGTTCCCTGTCCATGGTTTTATGAAATGGCGGTATTTGCTAAAAACAATCCGCAATTTGATAACGGAATTCATTTAACTCTAACATGCGAATGGGAAAATTACAAATTCGGACCTGTTTTACCGATTTCAGAAGTTCCAAGTTTAGTAGACGATAATGGATATTTTTATAAAAAAAGAGATAACCTTAGAAACAATGCAAAAATAGAAGATGTTGAGAAAGAGCTTGACGCCCAAATAAAAAAAGCACTAAAATTCGGATTGAAACCAACGCATATTGATTCACATATGTATAGTGTTGGAGCTAGTTCAGCATTTTTTCAAGTTTATAGAAATTTAGGTAAAAAATACAATCTTCCAATCATGATAAGCAAACAGCTAATGGAAATGGTTGGACTAATTCCAGAGGAAAATATTCTTGAGCAAGATTTAACAATTGAAAAAGTTCACTACGGAATATATAAATATTTTGAATCTGGAAAGTTGAGTGAGTATTACTCTCAGGTTTTTGAAAATTTAGTATCTGGCTTAAACATTATTTTAATTCATCCTGCATTTGATGATAATGAAATGAAAGGAATTACGGTTAACCATCCTAATTTCGGTTCTGAATGGAGACAAATCGATTTTGATTTTTTTACAAGCGAACAAAACAAGTCAAAACTCAGGGAGAGTAATATTGAATTAATTACTTGGAATGATATAAAAAAACAGAAATAGAAAAGTGCATAACAAAGGTTCCTATGTAAAACCTTTTCTAAAGTTTTAGGTTAGAAATACGATTGCAATTATAAATGCTACATTAATTGGAGTGTTAATCGGGGTTTTGATTTATAGCATTGCTACAAAAAATCGTACCCACTTATAAATAGGTAGTTTTATAAAAGAAGAATACAATAATGTGCGAATTCAATTTAAATATTTTCAACCTTATTATAATAGCATCTGTATTTATAGGAACCACATTTGGACTATTACTTATTTTTACTAAGCGGATAAATAAAAAAGCTAATGTGCTACTTGGCTTGGTTACTTTTATTATTGTTTTTTGGAATATTTGGATATTGAGTTTGGATTTTCAAATCACTACTTATATACCACATTTTTATTTAATACCATTAAACTACTCTTTAGCTCTTGGGCCATTATTATATTTATATGTAAAAAAAATAACCAACTTTAGTTATCGCCTTTCTAAAAAAGACAGTATTCATTTTTTACCATTAGTGATAGAACTCGCGATACATTTTGTGATTAGTCGTGATGCACTTGTTAATAATACTATTGGTATAGAAACGAATACGTACCTTCAATTAATGCCTGTTGTTCAGTTTTTTGCAATTATTTCTATAGTAACCTATTGTTTATATGCTCTAAAAGAAATTAAAGCTTATCATACATGGTTACATAAAAATTACAGCAATAATGACGCATATAGTTTAAGGTGGTTATATAGGTTGATTATCGTATTTGCTGTACTTTGGTTTTTATGGACACCCTATACTATTATTGATTATGTCGTATTTAATTTTCAGTTAAGCATAAGTGATTATTATCCAATTTATGTATTACTGTCTATTATCACTATTTGGATTAGTGCAGAAGCTTTTTTAAGACCAGAAGTGATTTTACTAGAGGCTAATAGAGAAAATAGTATTGATAAAGAAAAACCATCTGAAGAAATCTTCAAAAAAGCATCTTGGTTAAAAGAACAAATGGTAGCTAATCGTTTTTATCTTAACTCAGAATTGACATTAAAGTCTTTGGCAGAAAATCTTAATATGCACCCCAATATTTTGTCTAAAGTAATAAACGATGGTTTGGATAAAAATTTCTCGGATTTTGTAAATGAATATCGTGTAAATGCTATTATCGAAAAATTACATAGTAGTAGTTATGATCACATAACCTTATTAGGTTTGTCTTTTGAGTGTGGTTTTAATTCAAAAACAACTTTTAACAGAGTCTTTAAAAATATTAAGGGCATCACTCCTTTGCATTATAAAAAGTCAATAAAAAATGACTCTCAACAGCGTTAAATGAGTCCCATTCTATAATATGGAGCTTTTGTAAGCCCTGGTAGACCTATGTTTGTTGAATAATTCAATTATCAATCAAATATGAAATCAAATTATTTAGTATTTATTGTTTGCTTCATCGTAGCTTGCAATACTAGTAAAAGTTCAACACCAAAAAAATCTCAAACCAATGAAATTGAGAATCTATTTTTTTCAAAGGTTGACTTTAAAAAAAATAAACCTACACCAAATAACTACGTCAATAGTTTTACACTTAATAAAGATGAGTTTCTGAACATTCATTTTACATTAGATAAACCTCTTATTGAAAGTCTTAAATTATTAGCTCCAAGCTTATCACAAGATCAATTATTAAATAAAGGGAATTTTCAATTTTCATTTTTAGTAGATGGTAAAAAAGTTCATATAGAAAATTTAAACAAAGGTGCAGGAACTGTGGATTCTAAAACAACCAAACTTGAATATATGGTTCCATTAATGTATCCCAAACAGATTGATTTTTGGGGTTGGTTTATGTGGCTAAAGTTTATGAAGTTAAGTGGAGGGCAAGATGTTTTTGCAGAAGGCAACCATTCATTAACTATTGAAGTAAGACCTTATTTAAAAGAAGAAGCGCTAAAAGTAGGTGAGATTTTAGCTAAAGGGAATATAACGATCGAAGTGGCCAAAATTCCTATAGATGAAAGTCTAATACCAGTTCAGGAAATACAGCCCGATAGTGGTTGGCAATTATCTAAAGATAATTTTGATCGTCACAAAATAGAAGTGCTAAATAGAAAAATAGCTGAAAAAAGATTCGAAAACATTAATGGAATTGTCGTTATAAAAGAAAATAAGCTTTTAATAGAAGAATATTTTAATGGTGAAAACAGAAATAGTTTACACAACCCAAGATCTGTAGGAAAATCATTTGCATCTACAATGTTGGGGATTGCTATTAAAGAAAACCATATCAATAGTGAAAATGCATTTTTAAAAGATTTTTACAAATTAAAATCCTTTAAAAATTATAGCAGTAAGAAAGATTCTGTAACATTAAAATCTCTTCTAACTATGAGTTCGGGATTTCTAGGTGATGATAGTGATTATAATAGCCCAGGAAATGAAGAAAATATGTATCCAGCAGATAACTGGGTTAAGTTTTCACTTGATTTACCAATGCGGAAAGATAAAACAATAGGAAAAGACTTCACATATTTTACTGCCGGAGTCGTGATCTTAGGAGATGTCATTCATAAATCTGTTCCTGAAGGATTAATTTCTTATGCAGATAAAAAATTATTTGCACCACTTAATATTACCAATTATAAATGGCAATACACACCACAAAAAGTAGGTAATACTGCTGGCGGAATACAGTTAAGAGCCATCGACTTTGCTAAGTATGGGCAATTATATAAAAACAAAGGAAAATGGAATGGCAAACAAATTATAGCAGAAAAATGGGTAGAGAAAAGTGTATCAAAACAAGTGTCACAAACCTATGCTGGTATAAAAGATGGCTACTACGGCTACCTTTTCTGGAATAAAATATATACTGTTAATGGCAGAGATTACCCAGTTTCTTTTTGTAGTGGTAGAGGCGGAAATAAGATTTTTATCTTTAAAAATATTCCTTTTGTTGTTGTTATTACTTCTTCTGCATATAACAATCCAAATGCCCATGCTAATGCAGACAAAATGATGAAGGAATATATATTACCTGCAATAATAGAGAGAAAATAAGGCCAATAACCAAAAATGTATAAAAACGTAGGACGGTTTAAGATAGTTTGAAAAACTTTGACTGATTTACTAAGTCGCAAATCTTAAATTTGACATTTACAAAAAAACGATAAAAGCAAAATATTTATATTTGACTTAGTACAACTCTAATCGTATCGTTATGAACTTCAAATTTATAAATATAATCGCTTTCCTTGTATTAGTACTAGCTTGCAATACGCAAAAAAGTGAAACAGATACCCAAAATGAGAAAGCAACGTTATCTCAAAATGAGACAGAACATGTGATTAATAAATGGTTAGAATTGTGGAAGACTTATGATTTAAACCTGCTAGATGATATTTTTATTCAAACCGAAGATCTAACCTATTTTTCATCAGAAAAGGAAGGCTTGATGATAGGATACAAACATCTCAAGCCACATCACTCGGGTTTTGGTTTTGTAGAAGGAGGGAAACAACCTAAAAAATCACTCTGGTTAGAAGATATCACGACAAAAATTTATGGAGAAACTGCAATGGTGGCTGCCGTATGGTATTTTGGAGATAGAAATACAGTAAAAGATAGTGTTTCAAAAGGACCCGTTACATTCATTCTTAGGAATGATAAACAAGGTAATGCGAAAATAATACACACTCATTTTGCAAATTATTAAATAGTGGTTGTTGTCTGGATTTAATGGTGAAATAATATATTTTCGCGCATAGCTTTTTTGTCGATTTTCAGAAAGTAGATAACAGTGTGTAATCAGAGATAATTTACAGCATTTTGTAGTATATGAATTTAGGAATCACCTTCTTTTTAACCACAGGAATTGTTATCAATGCAATTATACTTTTGTTATTGATAAAATCTAAGACCAAAGAATCACCGCAACGATTACTTCTTTTGTTTTTTTCGATAACCCTATTTTACATTATTCATGGATATGCACAAATTCATAAATTAAAATCCCTATTTCTCACCACTTTTGTGTTTAATGAAATTATTGAATTTTTTACCGGACCCTTAATATTTGTTTATATCAAGTCCCTATTTGAGGGAAAGACAAAACTAATAAGGAAATACTATATTCATTTTGTTCCCACTTTGCTCTATTTGCTATGTGTGTCCATTCCTTTTTTGATCTCAATCATTAAGAAAGAGTTTGTTTTTAACTATTTAAAAACTATCAATGATCATGGTGATTTGTTTGGCGTTTTATTGATGATGTATTTTATTTTTTACACCTTATATTCATTAAAATTATTTAACACCTACAAAAGTGCAATGAAACTCAATTTTTCAAACATTTCTGAAAATGATTTTGGTTGGGTGAAACGAATGCTAATTGGTGTGCTCGTGATTTCATGCCTGGATGTGATATTTACTTTGTATGAAGTCAACGTCAAAGAGCTAAATTTTGAAACTTCGTATTTGACATTAGTTTCAGTAATTATATTAATAGCATATTTAGGATATTATGGAGTTAAACAGTCAAAAATCCTACTCCCTGATTTTTTGATCAATACACCAGAGGAAAAAGATAAAGAAGGTAAAAAAAACGAATATTTGTCTGGTATAAGCGATGAAGAATTGAATAATCTGAAATTGTCATTAGAGCATGTAATGTCTGTTGGAGAAAAATATTTAGACGAAGATCTTACTTTAAGCAGATTGGCAAGTACAATTTCAATTTCTGATAAAAAGCTCTCAGCATTTTTAAATCAATATTTAAAGACTACATTTTATGACTATGTGAATAAATATCGCGTAGCCTCTGTCAAGAAAAAAATGAAATCATCAGAGTATAGTAATATTACACTTCTGGGTATTGCATACGAATCTGGTTTTAAATCCAAAACCAGTTTTAATAGAATATTTAAAAAAGAAACCGGTTTATCTCCATCCCAATTCAAATCTTCACTCCAAAAAACATTATAAAAATAGGTGCCAACAGAAGCGTTGGAGCGTTTGGGTCGTAGTTTTCATATTTATTTGTGTCAAATCTCAACAGAATAATTATTCGATAGGGTGATATGTAATGTTTGAGTAGTGTGTAATTTCAAAATGAATATATCAATCAAAAAAAACAATAATTATGAAATCGTATTTTACTTTTATTTTAATTACTTTTTTAAGTGTCCAGAGTTGTACATCTCAAGACGGAAAATTTACAGGTTATGCTACTGCAGTAGTTAATGAGGATGAGGTCTTAGAAATAGAAGCATTTGGATTAGCCGATAAAGAAAAAAAGAAGAACTATTCAAAAAATACAATTCAACCAATAGGATCGGTGAGTAAAACAGTTATTGGAGTTTCCTTAATGATCGCCAAAGAGAAAGGACTAATTGATTTGGATAAAGATATTAATGAATATCTGGACTTTAAAATTGTTAATCCGCATATCGATGATTCAAACATCATTACATTACGACATCTGGCAACGCATACCTCTGGAATTATGGATAATGAGAAAATATACGAATCAGCATATGCTTATGAACTTTCTCCAAAAATATCTTTAAGAGCATACTTATATGAGCATCTTAATCATAATAGGAAGAGCGTAAAGAAAAGTTTTTTGAAAAAAAAAGCAGGAGTGCAATATGAATATTCGAATATTGGAGCAGCATTAGCGGCTTATATAATTGAAAAAATTAGTGCGAAACCTTTTAATGAATTTACTAAAGAAAATATATTCACACCATTAAAGATGAATAATACAGGTTGGTTTTATGAGAATATAAATAGTGCACAACATAGTATATTATATGATGAAAAAGATCAAGTTATACAACCTTATTCTTGTGTGACATATCCCGATGGAAGCTTAAAAACTAACATACAAGATATATCTCTTTACTTAATTGAACTCATAAAAGGATATAATGGAAATAGTACATTACTTACTAAAAAATCGTGGAGTGAGTTATATGCTAAGAATTTTAATGAAAATAACGAGGTTCAGAATATTAACCCGAGAGAACCTAATACCGGGCTTTTTATGGCTTACTTTAAATCTGGGAAAATAGGTCATACAGGTTCAGATTTAGGAGCATCTGCTTTTATGATGTTCAATCCCAAAACAAACGTAGGACAAATCCTGATGGCAAATGAAGATCTAAGCTCTGATAATTTAGAAAGATTTAAGAAAATTTGGAATAAACTAAGCAAATAAACAGAGCTACATTTTTATCTGTTTAATTATCTTAGTGCCAATGAAAAATTAGAAGTATTCTTTATATGGTATAAAGCCTTCGTGTATGATTTAATGCTCATAAAAAAACAAGTTAAATTTAAATCCCTGAGACTTATAATGCAAGACATTCCTGTAAGAAAAGGTAATGCAAACTCAAATGAATCTATTTTTGCAATTAAGAATGTTAAGAAGATGTTGAGTGGAAAATCTATGACCCAAAGTCTTCATAGGCATGATTTTTTCTTCTTACTTGCACTAGAGCAGGGAACTGGTTTTCATGAAATAGATTTTGTTCCTTACAATGTTTGCGCTCGCACCATATTTTTTATTCGCCCTGGTCAGGTACATCAACTTACACTAAATGAAAAATGTACAGGGTATTTACTTAATTTTAATGCCAATTCTTACGTAGCTCATGATAAGGTGAAGGCAGAATTGTTAAGGAAAATAAGTGGTGTAAACTTTTATCAACTTGATATCGATGATTTTAAAAAATCACTATCCATTTTAGATGCTATCTTTCAGGAATTTACAAATAAGGATGATGGATACCGGGAAGTAATTAATGCAAACTTAAGTATATTACTTACCGAACTTAGTCGAAATATTGGAACAGACCATAAAGGTGGTGGTACACCATATTCACAAGAACGACTTGAAGAATTTTTAGAACTTTTAGAAACACATAGTATTACCTGTAAACGTGCCGCTCAATATGCAGAAATGATGAACCTTTCTTTGTATCAGCTTAATGCAGTTACTAAATCTACAGTAGGTAAAACATGTTCCGAATTAATTAATGAATACATGATTTTGGAAGCCAAAAGATATCTTTTGACTACTTCTAACCAAATAAGTAGTATCGCCTATGATTTAGGATATGATGATACATCCTACTTCATCAGGTTTTTTAAAAAACATATGAAATGCTCACCCAAGGTGTTTAGACATAAGTTTTTTTAGATAAATCCTAGTAAACTACAATTTTGTCCTGCTCCAGTAACTCATGTGAGCACTAATTTTGAACCCATAAATAGTACTCCTATTTATTATCTACTCCTTAATTGTCTAAATGAATCAAAAAGCAAATTTAAAATGAATTGGATATTGAAAACAATAATTATTGGTATTGGTGCTACATTTACAATGGATGTTTGGTCATATATATTAAGTATGTTTAAAATAAAATCACTAGACTATAGTCTTCTTGGTCGTTGGATAGGCTATATGTCCAAAGGAAAATTCTTTCATAATAAAATTTTTAATTCACCATCATTAAAAAATGAACTGATAATAGGTTGGTTATCGCATTATATAATAGGTATATCATTTGCGTTTTTATTGGTATTTGTTTGTGAAAAAGATTGGTTAACTAATCCAACTCTTCAGCCAGCCATTGTAATAGGTCTTGTTACTATCGTCGCTCCTTTTTTTATTATGCAGCCTGCATTTGGATTTGGAGTGGCATTATCAGATATGCCAAATCCAACTATAGGCAGGATAAAAAGCTTGCTTACACATACCATTTTCGGAATTGGATTATACTTAAGCGCAATTCTATTAAATAAAATATCGACTATATAATCCTTTGTTCGTATTTAAAATGAACAATTAAATACTATAGTAGTATACTTCTCTGGGGAGAAAAAACATTTCTATGTTTAGATTGAGATACCTATATCTGGAGTTGTAGTACCATCTATAATTTTATTGATAATGTAAAAGGTGTAATATCAAGATATTAAGGAAAAGTTTTAAAATAGTTAAGAAAAGGTGTTGTTAGAAATAAAAAGGTTTTTATATTTGCACCCGCAAAACGGAATATTGTTTTGGGAGTTCATTGAGATTTATTTTTTTGATTTTCAGGTTAAGAGAAAGTTTTAAAAACTTTATCAAAAAAGTCTTGTCAGAATAAAAAAGGGTTGTATGTTTGCGCCCTGCAAAAATGGGATATGTTTTTGCGAGTTCATTGAGATTTAGTTTGATTTTTTCTTAGAATTTTTTTTTAAAATAAATCAAAAAAAACTTTGTAGAAATAAAAAGGGTTGTATATTTGCACCCGCTTAGAGAAACAAAGCATAGTTCATAAAAATAGTAGTATTGGTTTAGGGTGTTTTTTGTAAACATTTATAGGGTTCGATTCCTTATTTACGATCTATAATTAATAGCGATGAAGATTGCTTTATTAGTTAAAAAAGTTCATAGACATATTGATTGACAGCGCGTATTAAACTATTAATAGTTTATACAAAGAATAAAGACTAGAGACATTATTGAGATACGATTATAATTCCGTTGTATTGTTTTGAATAATATTTAAAGACAAACGATGAAGAGTTTGATCCTGGCTCAGGATGAACGCTAGCGGCAGGCTTAACACATGCAAGTCGAGGGGTAACAGGAGTGCTTGCACTCGCTGACGACCGGCGCACGGGTGCGTAACGCGTATAGAATCTACCTTATAGTAAGGGATAGCCCAGAGAAATTTGGATTAATACCTTATAGTATCTTAAGTGAGCATTCACTAAGGATTAAAGATTTATTGCTATAAGATGACTATGCGTTCTATTAGCTAGTTGGTATGGTAACGGCATACCAAGGCTACGATAGATAGGGGTCCTGAGAGGGAGATCCCCCACACTGGTACTGAGACACGGACCAGACTCCTACGGGAGGCAGCAGTGAGGAATATTGGACAATGGAGGCAACTCTGATCCAGCCATGCCGCGTGTAGGAAGACTGCCCTATGGGTTGTAAACTACTTTTATAGAGGAAGAAACCATCTCACGTGTGAGATGCTGACGGTACTCTACGAATAAGGATCGGCTAACTCCGTGCCAGCAGCCGCGGTAATACGGAGGATCCAAGCGTTATCCGGAATCATTGGGTTTAAAGGGTCCGTAGGCGGGTTTGTAAGTCAGTGGTGAAAGTTTTCGGCTCAACCGGAAAATTGCCATTGATACTGCAAGTCTTGAATTATTGTGAAGTGGTTAGAATGTGTAGTGTAGCGGTGAAATGCATAGATATTACACAGAATACCGATTGCGAAGGCAGATCACTAACAATTAATTGACGCTAAGGGACGAAAGCGTGGGTAGCGAACAGGATTAGATACCCTGGTAGTCCACGCCGTAAACGATGGTTACTAGCTGTTCGGACTTCGGTCTGAGTGGCTAAGCGAAAGTGATAAGTAACCCACCTGGGGAGTACGTTCGCAAGAATGAAACTCAAAGGAATTGACGGGGGCCCGCACAAGCGGTGGAGCATGTGGTTTAATTCGATGATACGCGAGGAACCTTACCAGGGCTTAAATGTAGATTGACAGGTTTAGAGATAGACTTTTCTTCGGACAATTTACAAGGTGCTGCATGGTTGTCGTCAGCTCGTGCCGTGAGGTGTCAGGTTAAGTCCTATAACGAGCGCAACCCCTGTTGTTAGTTGCCAGCGAGTGATGTCGGGAACTCTAGCAAGACTGCCGGTGCAAACCGCGAGGAAGGTGGGGATGACGTCAAATCATCACGGCCCTTACGTCCTGGGCCACACACGTGCTACAATGGTAGGTACAGAGAGCAGCCACTGGGTGACCAGGAGCGAATCTATAAAGCCTATCACAGTTCGGATCGGAGTCTGCAACTCGACTCCGTGAAGCTGGAATCGCTAGTAATCGGATATCAGCCATGATCCGGTGAATACGTTCCCGGGCCTTGTACACACCGCCCGTCAAGCCATGGAAGCTGGGAGTACCTGAAGTCCGTCACCGTAAGGAGCGGCCTAGGGTAAAACTGGTAACTGGGGCTAAGTCGTAACAAGGTAGCCGTACCGGAAGGTGCGGCTGGAACACCTCCTTTCTAGAGATTTCCTATTTAATAGGAGACCAGAAATGATACGATGGAATGTATCTTGGTTGTTTTTAGTCTTTATGCTGTTAATTAATTATTTAGTATTGAGTACAGAGTATTAGGTATTAGGTAAGATTTTTAGATTTTGATCTAATTCTGATTACTGATTACTCACTACTAAAAGACAGTCTCATAGCTCAGCTGGTTAGAGCGCTACACTGATAATGTAGAGGTCGGCAGTTCGAGTCTGCCTGAGACTACGAAATTTAAAATGTAAAAGTTTAAATTTAAAATGTAAAAGTTAATTTTTGTTTACTTTTCAGTTTATTATTTTTCGGTTTTACATTTTACATTTGATAAGTTCATAATATATTGAAAAAGGAAATTCTAGAAGATAGAGTTTAAGTCACATTATTCGTAATTCTAAATTCGACATTCTGAATTTCAAATAATGGGGGATTAGCTCAGCTGGCTAGAGCGCCTGCCTTGCACGCAGGAGGTCATCGGTTCGACTCCGATATTCTCCACGATTCTTTAGATATAAGGATTGATAGATTATAAAGCACAGGATTCATGATATGAAAAAGTCTTTATACTCATTGATTTTATATTAATGATAAGAAAAACGTTCATTGACATATTGATTTAAAAATACGAGCATTAATTGTTTACAATTAATGATAATAAAAGAGGTTGATACTAATTTAGTTACTTTATTAGTATCGACAAAAACTAAAAGAGCAAGTTAAAGCAAGACGCATAAGCTAATTAAGGGCGTATGGGGAATGCCTAGGCTCTCAGAGGCGAAGAAGGACGTGATAAGCTGCGAAAAGCTACGGGGAGGGGCACATACCTATTGATCCGTAGATATCCGAATGGGGCAACCCACTATATTGAAGATATAGTATCCAGCAATGGAGGCGAACCCGGAGAACTGAAACATCTAAGTACCCGGAGGAGAAGAAAACAAAAGTGATTCCGTTAGTAGTGGCGAGCGAACGCGGATTAGCCCAAACCATAATTGTTACGGCAGTTGTGGGGTTGTAGGACTACGATATAAGAGATGTGATGAATTAGAATCCTTTGGAAAGAGGAGCCATAGACAGTGATAGCCTGGTATAAGTAAAGAGCATTAATTTAGTAGTATCCTGAGTAGTGCGGGACACGTGTAATCCTGTATGAATCTGGCGGGACCATCCGTTAAGGCTAAATACTCCTGAGAGACCGATAGTGAACCAGTACCGTGAGGGAA